>JAQIBN010000283.1 GCA_027859095.1 Spirochaetia bacterium
TTCTTGCAATGCTTGAAAGAAGAAAACAAAAACTTGCAGGCCTTGGATATTTCGATATAGATAAAAAAAAGAAACTTCCACTTTTCCCTTCTAAAGTTGTGGTTATAAGCTCTCCAACCGGAGCAGCTCTTAGAGATATACTCCAGGTACTTAACAGGAGGAGTTCCGGTCTGGATGTAGTTATACTTCCAGCACCAGTGCAGGGAGAAGGCGCTGGAGACGAAATTGTCGCACAAATGAAAAGAGCTAATAAATTTAAACTTGGAGATGTAATTATTACAGGAAGAGGCGGTGGTGCACTTGAAGATCTACTACCTTTTTCTGAAGAATCTGTTGTAATGGCAATTGCCGCATCTGTAATTCCTGTAATCTCTGCTGTAGGACATGAGATAGATACTGTCCTATCGGATCTTGCTGCTGATTACAGAGCACCAACACCATCGGCAGCAGCAGAAGTAGTTTCATCCAGTAGAGAAGAATTAAAGACTAGAGTTGAAAATATTATAAATAATATTTCTGAAAGGCTTATAGATAAAACAGAAAAAATCAGAATACTTCTAAATCAATTTACACCAGAAAGTTTAGAAAGAAACTTTTTACAAATTATTCAACCTTTGCTTTTGAGACTCGATGATGCAAAAGAAGATTCTATCTCCATACTAAAAGAAATAATTCTTAAAAAAAGACATCAACTGGAATTACTCAAATCAGATTTTGAAAACAATTCACCTCTTGCAATTTTAAAAAGAGGTTATGCTGTTGTAAGTGATAATGAAACAGGCAATCTGATAAAAACTCCAAAGAAACTTAAAGAAGGTCAACTAATAAATATCAGATTCTCAAAAGACAGTATATCCGCAGAAATAAAAAAGCCAGTAGAAGGACAGTAAATATGAAAAATTTTGAAGAAAGATTAACGACACTTGACGAACTTAATGAAAAAATGAAAACAGGAAACATAGCCCTTGATGAAGCAGTACAGATATTTGAAGAGGGAATAAAATTGGCTAAGGGGCTGGAAAAAGATCTTTCGAAAGTAGAAAGAAAAATCGAAATACTTGTAAATAAACCAGAGAAAGAATCTGATGAGCCAAATTTCGAATTGTTCGACAGCATAAACAGTTAGTAACCGGTGGAGATAGCATATGCAGAGGATGAATATGGTAAAACAATTATTATTAGTATTGTCTCTTTCAATGATCTTTTTCACAGCTTGTTCAGATGGAAAAGAGACAGTCTCAATTACAGTAGGAAAAGATATCTACAATATTGAAATTGCTGTTAGTAGGGAAGAGCAATCTCTTGGGTTAATGAACAGAGAAAAAATTGAAGAGAATGAAGGAATGATTTTTCTCTATAGAGAAGACAGAAAACTTAGTTTCTGGATGAAAAACACTTATATCCCTCTTTCAATTGCTTTTATTGCAAAAAACGGAACCATAAAAGAAATCCACAATATGAAACCGGAATCTCTGACACCTGTTAAATCTATACATTCTGTTAGATATGCACTTGAATTGCCATTAGGCGCATTTGAAAGATCAGGAGTAGGTATTGGAGACATAATAATTCTTCCTGCACTTATAACCGATTACTAAAACTAAAATTGGTCAAGGAACTGGATACTGGAAAGTTCTTTTAGTGATTGTGAAATATTTGCATCACCTATTATTCCCTGAAATATCTTCCTGTCCAGATATTTTATCTGCAGAGGACGCTCCAAAATAAGTGAGTTTTCTTCTGTTTCCCATAAGGAATGTTCAGGAGAAAGACTGTTTGGAGGGCCGTACTTATCACTTAATGTAATAAAAAGAGAATAATGATCCATTAACTCATTATTAAATAGAATTGTTATAGAATAAAGTTTATCCTCTTTAAACTGAAAGAATGCCCTATCTATAAAATCATACCCCCGGCATTCAATTAAAGACTCATTTGGTCTCCTTAGAATACTTAAATCCTGATCTCCCCGATAATTAAAATTTCCATCTGCAGAAATTGCTTTTTTGGCATCCTCCATGGATATTCCCAAGATAATATTTCTAAATCCAACAGGAACATCAGAAAATGAATCCTGCGCAGAAACATAAGTACTTATTATTAATACAAAGAAAACTATTACTAATAATTTCTTTATTCCCCAATTATTCAAATTATTTTATACCTCTTATTTTGACAGCGCCATACTTAATGCTGTTGTAAGTTTAAGAATATCCTCATTTCCCTTTCGAACTCTACCTGCCATAGTAGATGCTATTCTCTGAAGAACTTTCACCCCCTGTTCAGGGAAATCATCACAAAATTTGGTAAAACTATCTCTGGTTATTTCATATAAAGTACAGTCCATAGAAGCAGTTATTGTAGCACTCCTGGGTTCATCCTGAAACATAGCCATATCTCCGAAAAATGAAACATGTTCGGCTTTTAACTTGACCATTGATTTCTCTGCAGTTCCAAATCCCTTTTTACCTATTTTAAGAGTTAGGTTTTTGCTAACTTTTACTTCACCATCTACAAAGAAATACATTGTACTGCCAACTTCCCCTTCAGCCATTATTACATCACCTTCAGGTACTTCAATAATTTCTGATATTACCAATATATAATCAAGTTCTTTATCAGTCAAATCCGAAAGTATGGCAACCTTCTTTAATGCAGCTACACCTTTTTTATCTGTCTTCTTATCCGGCTTTTTCTTTGCCATATTTTCCTCTTTAAGCCTCTACCCCAAGAATAAACAGGGAATCCGTTTCTTTAATATTATAATCAGGAGATGGGCATATTTGTATATCAATCCCCTGCTCCTGCTGTTCTCCAATATTAATTTCAGCTTCCTGAAATTTTCGCTTTATAAAAGCATCAATACTTGAAGAATCATCGGAGAGCATATCTTCAAGGCTCATTTTTTTCTCTTCAGACATTATTCCAACAGCAATCCCCTTGTTATTTTTCAAGAAATATTCTGACAACTCCAAAAATGTTTTACCTACAAAAGTCCCTGGAATAGAAACTTGATGAATTGATTTTTTTGATTCTACATCAAGCATCTCTTTTACAAATTTAGGAATACCCTCGGAAACAGACGCATTAGAAAGTAGAAATCCGGAAAATTCACCACTTACAATAATTGAATCTACACTAGCGCGTTGCAAGTGCCCTTCATTTTCTTTTTTAAGGACTTCTGCACATGTAGTAATATCTGAATTAATAGATTTAATTGCTAAAACAGCAAGAATAGTTCTTTCATCTGCATTTTCTATTGTGTTATTTCCCGAAATGTCCGGAATAAATATAGCTGCTTTGGCATTAGATGCTGAAGCCCTGTTTAATATTTTTTCGCTGGAAAAATCACCTTTTACAAATTTTATATCAAGTTCAGAATGCTTAACTTTAAGCATCTGATATTCTTCTGCATCCATCTCATTAATAAGACACAAAGTTGTTCTTTTATCCTTTGCAAGAGCTGAAAAGCTTTCAATTATACCTGAGGCATTTCTGTTCCAGCCACATATTATTGTATGATTACGTAGACTTACTTCCTGCAAACCTCTACCCTCCTGAATCTTTCGATCAACAAAAATACTGGCTATGGTACCCGAAAATATTGATGTAAGAACAATTCCTCCAAACATCATCATTACTGCAAGTACCCTGCCTGGAATGGAAATTGGAGCCATGTCCCCATATCCTACAGTTGTAATTGTTACAGCTCCCCACCATAAAGAATCTATAAACCGTGAAAACTCCCTGTTAGTTCCTGATTCAACAAAATAAACCAGTCCACCACCAACAATAATTACCAAAAGAACTGCAAGAATTATTCGGGATAAGTTATCTTTACTGAAATCTCTGTAAAGAGATCTTAAATTTTTAATAATTTTTGATACAAAATTAATTTTATTTTCAATATTCTTCTGAATTGCCATATTAATGTATAGTTAAACTCCCTCTATACCCTTATCGACAAATAATTCAAAATTGTGAGACTATTGATTTTTCTAATAAACTGGAGGATACTTTTACTATGAAAATAATAAAAGTCTTACTAACTATAATTTTTATAACTATTTTAGCGTTTGCAGGAACAAGTTGTATGACTTCTAAAGGCAGCCTTTTTGATGATGTAGCATCTTCAGATTCTGAAATATCTACTGATGAGGAAATCCTGGAAGAGGATGAAACAACTGGTCTGACAATTAAAACAAATCCATCCTACGCTGATATCTTTATAAATAATACCTATGCCGGAGTATCTCCAGTTACAGAACTTCTTAATAATGGTAATTATAGAATTAAAGTTGAATTGGAAGGTTATTATTCTACATCAGAATGGGTTAATTATTCAGAAGGCGATAATGTAACCCTGAATATTAATCTTGAACCTATTATTGGATATTTAAATATTTCTGTATCCCCGGTCGAAGCAGCAATCTCCACAGGCTGGGATGATCTATACCAGGGAACAAATGAACTCCAAATTGGCGGTCATCTTATAGAGGCCGAACTTTTTGGATACAAAAAATGGGAAGGTCAGGTAACTATTTTCAAGGACAGGACAACTCCTTTACAAATACAAATGGAACCATCAGAGTTTAATATATCAAATCTATTTTTAAGTAGACAGGCATTTAACCCTTCAAATCCAGCTGGCCTGGGGGAAACTAAAATTAACTTTGATGTAAGTACCTATGGAACTGGGAATCTGAAGATTTTCTCTGAAACTGGCGAGTTAATTCTTACAAATACTTTTCCTTCTTTCGAGAACTGGAACCAGTCCTTTGTCTGGAATGGTAAGGACAATTATGGAACACTTATGCCTGATGGAATCTACCGGGTTGAAGTTTCCGGCAGAGATATGAGGGGGGATAACTTATCCAAAAAAGAGACATTTGTTACAATTGACAGCAGTCTTGTTATTCGTATTAGAACAACTCTAAACGGTACAAGCGGAGCAATGTTCTGCCCTTCTCCTGACACACTTCCTAAAGGAAGTTTTCAATTGGCTGTAAATACATTTGGACATGTAGAAGGTGAAAACTATAGATTTCCTTTTACTGCAATTGCAAGAATTATTCCTTATAAGAATATGGAAATAACCGGTCAGGCAGGAATTATCCTTTTACCAGAAACTTCCGAATCTTATTATTTATCAGGTTCTGCCAAAAGTGTTATTTTAAATACAAAGAATGGAGATATATCCTGGTATGTAAAGGGTTCATATCAAAACAACCATGAGACAGATAATCAAACTAATTTTACAGGACTATCTTTTGGTTTACCTATGTCCCTTTCACTTTTACCTGTAACTTTGGTTGTAAGCCCTGAATTTATTTTATCTCCATTTAGAGTTACATACGATGGATCTGATTACGATCCTGGATTTTACATATGGGGGTATGGACGGGCAGCTGTTATTTTTGATATAGGATCTGCAATGCTGGGATTATCAACCGCAATGAGAATAACTCCATATAAATTTAGTATAAGCAATAATAATCCAATTTCTGCAGGAATTGAACTCAACTGGCTTATTCCTGGAACCGGTATTTTTATAACAGGAATAGTTTCAGGGGAATACGGTTCATCTAATTACTACTATATCAATGCTGGCGGAGGAATAGGATTAATTAATTAGAATGGTTCCTCCGGATAGAGTGTTTTCAAATCTACTCCATGCAGGCAAGCATGCAGATATGCAGAATATACTTATGCGAGTGTCAGACAGAGAACTGGCAATATGTATGCTGTACCTTTCTGATCAAGATGAAATATTCCTACTCTCTTTTCTTCCACCAGTAAAGCAAAACCGAATTAAACAGGAACAGGGTTACCTAGAAAGATTAAACATTCGCTATCCACAGTACAGAACTGTAATTGATGATGTTATATTAAGATTGCAGGGGATTTCCGGAGGGGGAATTAGGAGTTATGTAAGGCCGAGGAGGGAATAAAGGCAAAATTATTTTACAGTTATGTTTTTTATGGTTATTTTTGGAATTGATCTATACAACATTGGGTTATCTTTACCTGTAATTCCCCCCTTTACACCAATCCCTTTCTCCTTCTTTATCCGTTTCCACATTTCATCATCATCTATCATATTTCTTCTGTATCTATCAATATGGGGAAATATGGGATTTTGCTTCAAATTGTTAAGGTGAGAGAGGATATTTGTTTGAATAAGGATTTTAGGTGTTTTTGCCTTATAGAATTAAATAAAAAAAACGGCCTGATCATCATTGATCTGGCAGCCAGGATTTGTATTGTTGTTTTAAAATCTATTTTGCCAAAATGTCAAAACTGTTAATAATGGTATCTGTAGTATAGACTGCATTTTTTCCAGTACCCTCCATACCAATACTGAAAAGAGCAAATGGTGATATCATTGCATTTTCAGCATAAAAGAAAATTTCACTCCCATACTGATGGAGAGCTAAATTAGTTCCTATATCTTCTGAAACATCTTCAACCACTGAAGAAGTATTGCTGATAAGAGCTCCCTTTCGAATAACTCCTAATTCGTAATAGTAAAGTATTCTCTTCACAACAACTCCTTTTCCTGGGGACTTTTAAATATACATAAACTAGAATAATAGAATAATACTACAGAACTGGTCAATATTCAGGTTCGGTATATAAATTTTAGTTTAATTTAATCCCTACTCTACCGGTATAATCTATTCGATTAAGAAGAATGGAACGATTTTCAAAGTACTCATCAACAGCCTTACGGGCTCCGTCGAAATGGCCATAGTCATCTATTATTAGAACACCTTTATCTACAAGGAGGGGATACAAAGTCTCAAGTTCTTCTACAGTTGAAGCATACCAGTCAGTATCCAGGCGTAATAGTGATATTTTCTGTGGTTTCTTTTCTTTTAAAGTTTGTGCCACATCACCAGGTATAAAAATTAAATTATTTTCAGGATAATTACTTTTGGAAATATTAACTTTTACTTCTTCCATACCCACAGCCCAGGACCCAAAGTTATTTTTATTTCCAGTTTTATCCTCTTCCCATTTTTCAAGAACACTTCTGCCGTTCCAGGAAATAACATCCTCTTCTGTTGGTTTGGGCATTCCCTCATATGTATCATAAAGATAGATCTTTCTATTAGTATCTTTAATTAGATCCAGGGTCATAGCTATAAGCATACAGGAACCACCCTTCCATACTCCACACTCAACAAAGTCTCCGGGAATCTTATTCTTAACTATATATTCCACTGATTTAAACAGTGAATAACCTCTTTCAACAGAGGTCATAGTATAATTATGAACCTGCTCCCAAATTGTTATAAAACTATCTTCCATATCACTTAAATATTGTTCTGGAGGAATTATTCCATATCCTTTATCTCTAAGGTTATTAATTGCATTATTCATTATTATTAAGAATCTCCATAAATTTTTCTTCTGTTATTATCTTAGTACCAAGGCTTTTAGCTTTAACAAGTTTACTGCCTGCAGATTCTCCTGCGAGCAGATGTGTAGTATTGCCGGTTACAGTAGAGGTCGTTTTACCACCACGTTTTACAATTTCATTTTCTGCCAGGGAGCGGGGTTTATAATTTTCAAAACTCCCTGTAATACACCATATTTGATCAGAAAAAATTTGAGGAAACATATCCTGTTTTAAAATTTCTTTCTCTTCAAATTTCAAACCGGCAGTTTTCAGATCTTTAATTAAATCCAGTATAATAGTTGATGAGAACTCATTTATTATAATTTCAGCAGTTCTTTCCCCAATACCTTTTATTGAAACCAGTTTATCGACATCCTTTTCTGCAGCAATTTTTATTAGATCATCTACATCTCTAAGACCTGAAATTATCAGTAATTCTACTGCTTTTTTCCCCAGTTCAGGAATTCCCAGAGACGGGAGTATTCTTGAGTAGGGCTGATCTAAACTCTTTTTAATTCCATTAGATATAAGTTTAATTTTTTTTGAACCAAAACCCGGAAGCCCTTCCAGTCGAGTGTAGTCAAAACTATATAAATCCGGGATTGTCTTTATAAACCCCTGCTCTATAAGGTAATCGGCTGTCTCCGGGCCGAAGCCTTCAACATCCATTTGATTTCTACCAAGGAAAAAGAAAATTTTCCCCTTTACCTGATCAGGACATTCAGAGTTTACACAAAAAAGATGAGCACCTTTTATTTCCAGATCTTGCTTGCAGGATGGACATCTTTCCGGCATCTTCCATACAGGGATATTATCTTCATTCTTATCTACAATCCTCTCCACTGCCGGAATGACATCTCCTCTTTTGGATACACTCACTGTATCTCCTATTGCCAGTTCCAGTATATTTATATACTCCTGATTATGAAGGGTTACATTTGAAATAGTTGAACCCCCAATAAGAACAGGTTCAACCCTGCCTACTGGAGTAATCCGTCCAGTCCGTCCAACCTGAACATCAATTTCTTTGATAACTGTAGTCCCTTCCGGAGATTCAAATTTATATGCAATAGCCCATCTGGGATGATGTCCTGTAAAACCCAAAGATTCCCGTACATCTATTTCATTAACTTTTATTACGAGCCCGTCTATCTCATATGGAAGATTTTCTCTTTCTTTTGTATGTTTTTTAACATATCCTGAAAGTGATTTAAAATCTCCCCTAAACCATAAGGAATTACTCTCTTTGTTTCCAGAATTTAAGGAAGGAGTCAAAGATTTCGAGGATGAAAAAACACCAATTGAATTACTCACTTTAAACCCAAGTTTTTTTAAAAATGTAAGTATCTCCACATGGTTCATTTCAGTATTATCCATGAACCCTTCATAAATAAAGATTTCCAGGGGGACAGCAGCTACATCAATACTCTTTTTTCTTCTTAAAGTTCCTGCTGTCAAATTCCTGGGATTGGCGAAGGGCACTTCCTGCAATGAATTTAATTTTTCAAACTCTGCAAGGGGAAGAAAAATTTCTCCTCTTGCTACAATATCAACATCTTCTGTAAGACGAAGAGGAACAGATTTTATTGTTCTGACATTAGCTGTAATATCATTTCCTACACTGCCGTTTCCTCTTGTGGCTGCTAAATTAAGAATCCCCTTTTTATAGTAAAGAACAATTGATACACCATCAATTTTTTCCTCAACTATAAAGGAAAGTTCACTCCCAGCTTTTGAAATTGTTTTATCCATCCAGTCTCTGATACTCTCAACTGAATACCCCTTATCCAGACTTAAAACAGGAATGGAATGTAATACCTCGGGAATATCCTGGGAAAAATCCGAACCTACACGTCTGGATGGAGAGTCAGGAAGAACAAATTCAGGATTTCCCTTTTCCAGGAATAATAGTCTATCAAATAGGCGATCATACTCAAGATCACTAATTAGAGGGTTAGTTTGTAAATAGTAAGCATTCTGATATAAAGAAAGGAGATCAGAAAGTTTTCTGATCTCCTCGATAATTTTATTATTATTCATTTTTAATCATAAGCCTTTTCTTAAAAATGCATCCGGATAGCCAGTTGATTTAAAGTTGTAGAAAATAACACCACTCTCATCCTGACCAAGAGGTCCTACCATAACCTTATAATTTAGATTATCAGTACTTTCAGAGACAAGAACTGTTACAGGATAAGTACCTCCAAGACGACCAGCAAGATCAAATGCAGAATATTGTTCCCTATAGACACCCAGCTGTAAATAGTATGAATCTTCAGCAAGAACTTTTGTTATATTATACTTCCCCACAGGTGTATCTGGACTCTCTTTAATTTCTATAATCTCTGTAACAGCAATAAGCTCTCCGGTTTCAATTTTTTCCGGTTCCTCTGGTAAAACAGGAGGTCTAAGATTTGAAGGTTCCAGTACAACTTCTACCTCCAGCTCTACATTTTCAGGTGTATTTAAAGTATCAGGAATAACACTATCTTCTTCAGGATTTACTACTTCAGGATCTGATACTGACAATATAATTTCTAATGGAGCTTCAGGTTCCTCTTCAACCAGGATGGAATGTTCTGGCAGATCATCATCTAGAACCTTAACCAATTCAGGTAAAATGTAATCAATATTTTCTTCTTTTTCAAAAGGAACAATATCAGTTGCCAGATTAACTGCTATAGGAATTTCTTCATCGGGTATTTCTACTATTTCTACTATTTCTACTCCAATAATAGGTAGTTCAGGAAGTTTAATAGCAGATGTTACATTTTCCGTCTCTTCAATAATTCCTGAATTCAATAAAGTAACTACAGGTTTATCATTTTCAGGGACTGGCAGTTCTGGTAATACATCTCGAACATCAACAGACGCAACCATAACAGGAACATCTGTACTCATACCTACAATAACAGGAATATCTTCTACTATAGTATCTATTTCTTCTTCTACCTGTTCAGGGATAATCACTACTTCCGGTTCAGATATAATCACTACTTCCGGTTCAGATATAATATTCGTTGGTTCACCTATATAAAGCTCTTCGATAACGGATTCTTCAAGAGCTGTAACTTCCTCAATATCTTCAGAAATAGTAGTATCCGGAAATTGTTCAATAGGATCTGCTATATCAGAAATTACTAAGGTATCATCATTACCACCAAGCTCCTCTAAATAATTCTGAATTAATGCTAACTCAGAATAATTTTCAGAAGCAGCAGAGGGATTAACATCAGGATCAGGATTGTAAGGGAGTTCCTCTTCTCTGGAGGAAATATTAATATCCTGCTCTGAAATATTCCCATAAAATATGTCTCCATAACTAATTCCAATAGATTCTGCAGCTTCTTCTGACAGAACTAGAAAAAGATTATTATCCTCAAGGCGTTCAAGAATTAGTACATCAACCTTTTTACCTGTATTGGGATTAGTAACAGTTACTGTGGAATTTTGAGGAAAAGCATTTGAGGCAGCATACAAACCTTTTTGAGGAAGATAACCATATCTGGCAGTAGATACAGATCCATCCCATATAGAACCTGCAAAGACTAATGATCCTATTGTTATCATTAATAATATGATAGTGAATTTAAATAATATTTTAATTGCCCTCAGACCCATAACTTAAGTCCTCCAGTTCTATTATCGGAAAGATAATTACCATTGCTGAGAGGAAATTATAAAAAAGTAAGTGCATAACTGGCAACACTCAGCCCCATAGCTGTTACCCCATCTTCCAGATCACCCTCATCAATCCACTTGTTATCAAGATTGACAAAACCCTCTTTTATCGTATCCCCGCTAATAACCTCAATAAAACGGAACTCAGCATAACCAGGAAGATTCCTACCATTTATATCAGTGTAGACCAAACTTACTTCCAATAAAAATGCAGCCCCACCAGCTTTTGCCATTTGCATTGAAGCAGGTTCTTTGTAATGATCAAGGCCCATCTCAGGGTCTGCTCCTGCTACCGATACATTAAATACAATATGACCAGCATCAAAAAATTCATTCATTACAGCACTTTCAATCAAATCATCAAACTGTTCTTCATCAACCACATCTGCTTCACTTATTGTATAAAGTAATACTGTTTCTGCAGAAAGTAAAAATGGAAGACAAAAAATAAACATAAGCAAATAAATTCTATTAATCATTATTTTCTCCGACAAGTTTTGTTACAGTATCGGTATAATTAAATAGGAAATTATAGATTTTTACAGAATAATACCAGCCTCCACCAATCTGTTTATCAACTCATCTACTGAGTAGACTGGAAGCAAACAGGATCTATCATTACAAATTAACACCTGCGGTTGTTTAAGATCTTTACGTCCCTCCAGTAAAGTCCAAAAATCATTTCCAGTAATCCCATAAATTCTGGAAAATCCCAGAGCCAGAGAATTTAGCCCTGAAGGGACTTGTGTATCAAAGGAGTCAACTTTACGAACCGGGAGATTCAGACTTCCCTTAGGACTTGAATAAAAAGAACCTAATCCTGTTGCCAAATCTTCAAAGGCCTTATTAGATATTTTTTCAGCTATTTCTATTAATACAGGATCCTCTAAAACAGGATATGCTGCAGTGAGACCCGTGATCATGAATGCATAATCTGTTATATAAGGTGCAATACCTGAACTGCGAATTACTCCCTCTTTTTTATATCTATCAATAAGAACTGTGGAAAGATTTTTTACTTCTTCAATAAATCTAGATTCTCCGGAAACTCTGGCAAGAATAGAAAACCCTTCTAAAACAAGACCATTCAAATCTGTCAGGACTTTATAATCCCTCCCTGGTCTGGGTCTTTTACTACGGACATCAAGAAGAATATTCCGATACAGAGATCTATTCGGGGTAGAATTATTAATTTCAACATTGCTAAGAGAATATGGTATCCAACCTGGGACAGGTTCGTGAGTCTTTTCTCCATGAAAAGCTTGTATATCCCGAATTAGATAATCACCTATATCAATTGCCGTCTGAAGAAAATCCCTTCGATCAAAGATTACAGAAGCTCTGGAGTATAGCGCCATAAGTTGTGCATTGTCATAAAACATTTTTTCAAAATGAGGAACTCTCCATTCACGATCTGTTGTATACCTATGAAACCCACCTCCAACTCTATCATGGAGACCGGAATTTTGCATAGTTTCAAGTATTTTTTCTGCCAAATCTCTACCACGAAGATCAGGATACTCCAGTAAAAAGGAGAGGGTAGTATTGGGAGGGAACTGAGTACCCCCGGGGGAAGGAAATCCAGGATACTCTTTATCAAATTTCATAATTAAAGATGATAGAAAATCCGACATAACTGAATTACCATCTTCTACAGTAAATTCAGATGAAGAAAGACTCCCCTCTGATCTGGAGGAGTAGTCCTGAATTGCATTTGTTAATGCATCCCCGGATTCACTTAATTTATCTCTTTGGGTTGACCATAGGTCATCAACTCTTCTAATTAAATTCTGCCAGTTTGCTGTTGGAAAGTAAGTTCCTGCATAAAAAGGTTTTCCCTCATGATCTATAAAAACATTTAGAGGCCAACCTGTACTACCTCCCATAAGGGATGCTGCTTCCATATAAAATGCATCTACACCAGGAAGCTGTTCTCTATCAACTTTTATAGTAATTAAAAGATCATTCATCAACGAAGCGGTATTCGGATCTTCAAAACTTTCATGTTCCATTACATGACACCAATGGCATGTGCTGTAACCAATAGAAACTAAAATAGGTCTGTCCAGTCTTTTTGCCTCTGAAAAAGCTTCATCTCCCCAGGGAAGCCAGTGAACAGGATTGTCTGCATGTTGAAGGAGATAGGGACTGCTGCTCCCTTTTAATTGATTTTTGTCGGAATAGTTTTCCGAATCGCTGAAAAGTGGTGTTGCCAAAAGAAATAATGATATCATAAATATTATCCTGATTGTTTTAGTCATGATTGTAATATACAAAAATTTGTTCTGTTGGACAATTAGAAATTTTTAGAATATAACTTATTCATTTCCCATTTTGAGGGGTTATTTATATATATATTCTGGATTCAGAACACTTTCTTATGAAATTTAAGAACACTTGCAATAAATATCCCTGCTCCCAATAGGGCCAGGGGAACAACTTGGTCAAGGAGAGACACAAGGGGTGTAGCTTTCAGATAGATCTCTCTAACTGTTGTCATCATATATCGGAGAGGATTAACATAGGTAATAAGTTTGAGAGCCCAGGGCATATTTTCAATGGGGATAAAAAAACCGCTCAGCATTATCATAAATACCATGAAAAACCAGGTAAGGAAAAGAGCCTGCTGCTGGGTCTTCGCCAGAGTGGAAACAAAAAGCCCTAGACCGAGGGTTGTAAATAAATAGAGGGAAATAACAAAATAGAGGCTGAGTAGTGATCCGGCCAATTGGATATTAAAGACAAAGGCTGCCAGTTTGAGGATAACTATCAGCTCAAAAAATGAATATAGAAGAAAGGGTATCTGCTTACCCAGTATTAGTTGAACTTTCCCTAATGGTGTGACCATTAGTTGTTCAAGAGTACCTGATTCCTTCTCCTTAACTATGCTCATAGACCCCAGCATCAAGGAAATTATTGTTATAATTAATACAACAATCCCCGGTATCATATAGTCCTGATCTTTTAGTTCAGGATTATACCAGTAATGGGAATTAATTCTTATATTCCCCCCTTTTGAAAGGTATTCCTCCTTAACATGAACAGGAGCAAGTTCTAATGCGCTTTCGGCAGCTATCTGTTTAAGGTATCCATAGGCTGTCAGAGCCTGATTACCGTTTACAGAATCCAGAACGGCAAGAATATCTCCCTGTCCATTCTTCCCAAGATCCCTTGAAAACTCAGGGGGTATATATATTCCTATCACAGCAGTCCAGTCACGGATATTGGTCTCCATCTCTTCATAACTGCCAGCTGTCCCGATAATATCAAATCTGTCGTTATTAGAAATACCCAGAATAAATTGACGGCTGATAGAGCTCCTGTCAAGGTCACATATTATTGTTTTTACATGTTCTGTTTCCATTGTCAGAGCATAGCCATAAAGGATCAGCTGAAAAAGAGGTGCTAGTATTAAAAATCTAAGCATGAATTTATCGGACATTATTTGATGAAATTCTTTCCGTATCATGGCCATTATTCTTCTCATATCAACTCTCCAAATAAGCTTTGAATCTACGGATTGATATCCCCAGAAAAACAATACTAAATAAAATTAGCATAGAAGTATATAAAAGGAGCTCTCCTTGCGTATTTCCCTTGAGCATCAATCCCCGGATAATCACCAGAAAATACCGGGCAGGAATAACCCAGGAAATTATCTGCAGGATCTTCGGCATTGCCTCGAGTTGAAAGATAAATCCAGACAGAAACAGGGTAGGTAGAAGAGTTGCTATCATTGCTATCAACATAGCAGCCTGTTGGGTGGATACAAGAGTTGATATAAGAATACCGAAGGAAAGACCAGTAAGGCAGTAGATAAAGAGGTATAATAGAAGAGTTAAATAGCTGCCCCTAATTGGTACACCAAAGAGAAAGACTCCACTCACAATTACAAAAATTCCGATAAACATGGAGAGAATGAGATAAGGGATTACCTTTCCTAAAATCACTTCATATGCATGTACAGGAGATAACTTAATCAAATCAAAGGTACCCTGCTCTTTTTCCCTGGCAATTGTTATGCTTGTTAAGAGGGCAGAGACCATAATCATTATGAGAGCCGTGAGTCCTGGAACAAAAAAGAATGCGCTGTTCAGTTCTGCATTATAGGCATACGAGGGAACAATATTTATTGGCAGTTCATCTCCTCCCCTTAGCTCAGAAGAAAACTCCATAATTATCCCTGAAATATATTGCCGTATAATAACAGCCCTGGTACTGTCGGAACCATCAATTATTACATCTACTTCAGGGGACGCTCTGGAATTCAGATCTCCGGCAAAGCCTACCGGTATAGTAAGAACAGCATGGAGTAATCTTTGCTGAAACAATTCATTCAAATCTCCGTCTTCACTGGTAATTGAAAAAAAACTACTTCCATCAATTTTAGTTGAAAGTTCCCTGCTTAATGTTGATTTATCATAATCAGTAATTTTTATATTTATATTTTTAATCTGTAAATCCATTGCATAACCAAATATTATCATTTGAGAAATAGGCATTACAAACAGCACCATCAAGGTCCTATAATCCCTAAAAATATGTTTAAATTCCTTTATTATTATTCCAACCAAACCCACGACTAATTATCCTCCATCTTCTTGCGATCCATTTCTATTGCTCTGATAAATGCATCGTTAAGATTTGCAGAACTGTATTTCTTTTTTATTGAATCAGGAGAAGCGATATCGATGACTCTACCAAAATTCATTATGGCAATGGTATCACAATACTCAGCTTCATCCATGAAGTGAGTCGTTACCATAATTGTCTTGTCCATACCGCTTAGTCTATATATCTCCTCCCAGAATTCTCTCCTACCCAAGGGATCTACACCAGAGGTAGGTTCATCAAGAAAGATTATGTCAGGGTCATGGAGAAGAGCGCAGGCAAGCCCAAGTCTTTGTTTGAATCCCATGGGAAGATCAGCTGTTTTTATAGATTTAAGGGATGGAACATCAAGCTGCTGTGCAAGAAAGCTCTTTTTTTTCTTTATTTCATCCTTAGCTACACCGTAAATATCTCCGAAAAAATCCATATTCCGTTCGGGGCTCAAATCGGTATATAGCGAAAACTTTTGGGACATGTAGCCAATCTTTTGTTTCACCTTTTCCGGTGACTTTTTAACAGAAATGCCAGACACCTGGATGTCCCCTGATGTGGGCTCAAGAAGGCCGCAGATCATCCTTATAGCGGTTGTTTTACCCGCACCGTTTGCCCCGAGAAAACCAAAAACCTCACCTTTCCTGACTTTAAAGGAGATATTATTTACGGCCGTAAATTTCCCAAATTTCTTTACCAAATTTTCAATATTTATTACAGCATCATCAATCATTTCCATCTGAACCCTCTGCGAGAACACGGATTATAAAAATATCCTCCAGTTCAGGAACTTTCTTTCTGACTAAAAGCTCTGGATCCAGGGAAGTTGTTTTAGTACGGATATCACTAAGCTCTTCTGCCCCCCTTAGGGCCAGGTGAACTTTTTTCCCGGACATGAATACAGAATCCCCTCTAAAAATTTGCTTTAACTCAGAGAGGAATTCCTGGGGCTTTCTCCCTGGAATTTCAAACTCATACAGGCTCCCCTCAAATTCTTCGGATAGATTTTCAGGAATGCCTTCTCCAATAATTTTGCCCTTATTCATCATATAGACAAAATCACATTTTAAAGCTTCCTCCATATAGGGAGTAGATACCAGAATGCCAACGCCCTCTTCCTTGAGCTCATGCAGCATCCCCCAAAACTCCTGCCTGGAAAGAGGATCCACCCCGGTGGTCGGCTCGTCAAGAATAAGGAGCTTAGGGTCATGCATCAGAGCGCAGGATAGAGCCAGTTTCTGCTTCATCCCACCGGACAGACTACCTGCCTTTGTATTGGTAAAAGCTTCAAGCCTGCTGAAACGGTAGAGTCTTTCACGTTTCTTTTCATAGTCTTGTTTATCCATCTTATGAATGGTAAAATAAAAGTTTAAATTTTCTTCTACTGTTAAATCTGTATAGAGGGAAAAGATCTCGGGCATATATCCCACATTCTGTCTAATAAAAGTCTTGTCATTATCTGAATTTACAGACAGAACAGAAATTGATCCCCCATCTCTTTTTAAAAGAGTAAGGGCAATCTTCATCATCGTAGATTTGCCTGCTCCATCCGGTCCTATAAGTCCTGTGATACTACCCTCAGATACTTCCAGGCTTATTCCCCTCAGAGCATTGACCGTTCCGAATTTTTTTTCTATCCCTTCAGCCTTTATTAAACTATTCATTGCTGGTTTTTTTATTGTTTTTTTTCAGATATACATCAATAGGCATACCAATTTTAAGGATTCTATCCGGATTCTCAAAACTTATTTTTACAGCATAAACAAGGGCTTTCCTATTGTCTGGTGAAAGTATCTCTTTAGGTGAGAACTCAGATTTGGAGTTTATATGCCTAACCCTCCCGGCAAACAAATGATCAGCCACCCTGCCCTCTGCAGGATCACCAGGTGAAATTTCTACCAATTCCGACTCTGATAAGTAGATATAACACCAAACATTATTAAGATTAACCAGGTCCATGACAGGACGGAGTGGAGGAATAAATTCTTCCGCTTCAAAATAGATTTTATCAATATATCCGTCTGTGGAAGCTGTAAGTATGGCCTTTGCCCTGGTATCTTCAATTTGAGCAATCTGATATTGAATACTCTCTTCCTGACTACTAAGAACTTGAAGCTTTATCGCTACAGATCGTCTGTCCCTGTTCCATTTATCCACCTGGAGCTTTAGATCCTTAACTGTCTGATCAGAAACGGCTTCCTGCTGTAAAAGTGCCAGATTTTTCTGATACATGGAGTTGTAATGGTCAAAGGATTCGCTAATCTGTTCGAGGCTTATGGCCCCATCTTTTTTCTGCAATTTTAACTGATCCCAACTTGAATACAGCCCCTTCAACTGAAGTTTTAGAAAATTGTCATCAATGTTCCCTAAAATCTTTCCTTTTTCTACCCAGTCCCCCTCAGATACTGAAAGGGCAACAAGGCGATCACTAACAGGGGATGAAATAGTATGGATTTCCCCCTCCACAATGCCAGTATAAGTAATTTCGTCTGCATTAATCCCACAACCTGAAAGTATCATTCCTATTAAACTTATAATAATAGTTGCGCTCAATGTTTTTATCTTCATATCAGTCTCCAAGATTTCCCCACATAGGCTCATTTATATTAAATAGTATCTGCTGAAACAGAGATAAATACTGAATACGCAGGCTTTTCTCTCTTATATCTGCTTCAGTAAATTCCTGCTCTGCACTAAGAACATCCAAAGTCGATTTTTGCCCTGCCTTCCACAGATTACCAACAATTTCATACTTTTTATTTTTAAGATTATAAATATCCATCGCTGCGCTTCTCTGATCTTTTAATGATATTAGTTCATCCAGATTCTGCATTGTCTCAAAATAGAGATTTTGATAATAAGAATCTCTGCTCTTTAAGTTCTGGCTCAATGAAAGAGTATTTCTTTTTTCCATAGAAATTCTTCTACCGCCCTCCCAGATATTAAACTGGACCTGAAGACCTGCTGTAAAATAGAACTGCCAGTCTGACCCTGTTAGATTCGTTCCAGGAAGACCGTAATGGGCAGCTCCAGTTCCAGAAATAGAAGGATAATAAGCCGCATTATCAATTTTTTTCTTGAGTTCTATCTGTCTGCGGGAAAACTCAAAAAGAGATAGCCCCCCATTTGCTCCTAACTTTTCTTCTAATCCTCCAAGCTTATAAGGATCCAGAAGTTCAAGATATTTTGGAGGAATTGTCAATGTATCAAGATCGGGGATTCCTGTAATCTTGGATAATTGCAGAAGAATCTTTCTCTTTCCGCTTTCAAGATTAAGCCTCTGCTGCTCAAGCTCTTTCAGTTTACTTTGAATATCAAGAAGGTCCAGCTCTGAAGAAAAACCCTGATCTACAAAAAGTTTTACCTGGTTGAGATTAAAACCCAGTCTTTTTATACTTGTATTCAAAGTCTCGATATTTAATTTTGACATAGTGTATGAGTAGGACAACTGAAGAATTGTTTGATGGATCATATCTTCCTTTAATACTTGTTCCTTTCTCGTCCTGTTCAGGCTGTTGTCCGAAAGAAGAATCGCATATTTCCGGGAAAACCCGTCAAAAATAATCTGATTCATGCTCACATTAAAATCGTATATATAGTTTGTCCCAAGCTCTGCTGTTTCTCCAGGCTTTCCAAAGAGAGAAAGATCGAGTGCAGGTACCTCGGATTTATACTGAATATTTCCAGCTGTACTTATTATGGGGTAAAATGATGATACGGCATCCTTCCTGTCCAATATTTTGATTCCTAATTCATCATTCAGTATTGAAAGAGAATAATCATTTGCGACAGCAGCACTGAAGCACTCCTCAAGGGTATAATCAGCTGCCCATGTATACGTTCCAGCAATAATAAAAGCAATTAATAAAATTACACTCTTTTTCATTCTTCCTTCCTTAATCTAATGGACTCCCATACAAAGTTAAAAACCTCTTCGGCCCTGTTTTCAACTATCGCAGCCCTTTCGGCTTCTGTAAAATCTGTCATTTCGAATAAAATAGGAGAGAGGATGGCAAAGAATATATCAAGACTAAAAATATTGACTATAAGTTGAAAAGGGCTAACTTTCCTAATTTCCTTACGCCTGACAGCATCTTCTATTCGTTCCATAATAACCAGGAGAGCTGATTTGTCCAATATTTTGAGTGTTTCTCTAAAAACATTCTTTACTTCATCAGGATTCATCCAGACTTCACCCATGAAAAACTGAAAAATCTGACTATTTTCTTTTATTGTGTTTATTTGTTTAGAAATAAGTTTTTTAATAATTTCTTTCAAGTCTGAGGTTAACTCTAAATCCTGAACAATAGTCAAAATAAAATTTTCAACAGTATGTTTTAATACAGCCAGATATATTTTATCTTTCGATCTAAAATAATAGTGAAGAAGAGATTTATTAACTCCGGCTTCATCAGCAATCTCCTGCATTCTGGCTCCGGCCTTGCCCTTCCTTAAAAAAACAGAAAAAGCTGCTTTCAGAATTTTTTCTTCTGATTCTTTACTATCAGTAACCATATTTCCTTCCTTTACTGAACTATTAACCAAACAGTCTAACCATTTGGTTAATATAATTCTGTTTTATACTATTGTCAACAGTAAATTCCACCATACATTGCAACACCCCATCTTTTCATGATATTTTAACCCTAATGAAATATTATGTTTTGCAAGTCATGACAGGTGAAGAAGAGAAGTTTATGGGCCTCGCAAAAGTGAATTTCAAACTGGATTTGCCATCATATGATGCAGAGGACAGCCTATTGTGGCCCAGAAGAAAACTAACTATAAGAAAAAAAGGTGTTTTAAAAGAAAGTTTATCACCTATATTTCCAGGATACCTTTTTTTTCAGACAGAAGAGCTTACACCGGATATTCATTGGATAATCAGGCGAACACCTGGATTTGTAAGATATTTAAAAAGTAATCATGATATAGAACCCATAGAAGGATCAGATAAAGAACTATTACTCCATTTCCTTCACTTTGGAGAAATAGTTGAAAAGTCCCAGGTAAGTTTCGATGAAAATAAAAGAATTAAGGTCATTAGCGGTCCAATGAAAGGTCTTGAAGGGCGAATAGTAAAAGTAGATAAAAGAAAGCGTAGAGCAAAAATAAGTTTGTCTCTTTATGAAGAATCATTTACAATTGATTTTGGATTTGAAATTCTGGAGAAAATAGAAGACCATGAGCAAAACTAATAAAATTATTATTATTGGAGCAGGATTTGCAGGAAGAGAAATTGCAGCTGAAATTCTCTCAAAAGGGATACTTGGAGAAGTTGTAGCTTTCCTTGATGATTCTCCTATAAAAATTGGAAAATCAGAACACGGAATCCAAATACTAGGTCCAATAATTAATGCTGCCGAAATAATTAAGGAAGTAAGTGCTGATGAAGCTCTAATTGCTATCCCCGGTGCAGAAGAATCAGACCTGCGAAGAATATATGGATCAATACAAAAAGCTGAATTAAAAAAAATCAGGATTCTTCCCAATGTATCACAAATTATAGAGGGAGATGCTCATCTAATTCAAACAAGAGAAATTAAAGCTCAGGATTTATTAGCAAGAAAAACTGTACATATTGGTCTAATTGAAAGTCTTGAATATCTAAGAGGTAAAAGGGTTCTTATAACCGGTGCAGGAGGCAGTATTGGAAGTGAACTTGCAAGACAACTTCTCTCTGGAGGTGCCGACAGACTATACCTCTTTGATCATGGAGAGAATAACGTATATGAAATAGAAAGGGAACTCAGGATTCTGCAAGATGGCGGCGTAGGAGAAGCTTCTACAATTGTTCCAATAGTAGGAGAACTTCAGGATAGAGATTTTGTAAAATTTATAATAAAGCGTTTAAAGGCAGATGTAATATTTCATTGTGCAGCCTATAAACATGTGCCTTTAATAGAGGAAAACCCAGTGGAGGCAGTAAAAAACAATATTTTTGGAACAAAAAATATTGTGGATGCAGCTATTGAATCCGATGTTTCAAGATTTGTATTTATTTCAACTGATAAAGCAGTTTATCCTGCAAGTATTTATGGTGCCAGTAAAATGGTAGCCGAAGAAATTGTATTAAATACAAATTCTGAATCTACTAATTTTATGGTTGTCCGTTTTGGGAATGTACTTGGCTCCAGAGGGAGTATTGTTCCTCTATTTACCCGGCAGATAATGAAGGGTGGGCCGGTTTCCATTACACATAAAGAGGTAAAACGTTTTTTCATGACAATTCCGGAAGCAGCTTCTCTTGTTCTTAAAACAGGAGGAGTAGGATCAAAAGGGGATCTTTATATACTGGAAATGGGTGAACCAATTCTAATAAGGGATCTGGCAGAACAGATGATCCGGTTTTATGGTTTTATTCCTGAAAAAGAGATTAAAATTAACTATATAGGGCTAAGGCCTGGAGAAAAAATGGATGAACAGCTGTGGACAGAAGAAGATACAGTTATTAAAACAAAACATCCGGGAATAATAAAAGTTCTCCACAGAACCAGACTAAATGGCCAGCTGAATAATCTACTTGGAAACCTTAAGTCGGTCTGCTATCTGGAAGAAGATGAAAATCTATATAGAAATCGTATATACTTAAGAGAAATTTTAAAAAAGTATATTCCAAGCATTCAAATGGTAGAAAATGAACCAGAATACTGATTTTATTCCTTTTGCAAGACCTTCTATAGGGACAGAGGAAGAAGAAGCTGTAATAAAAGTTCTTAGGAGCGGGTGGCTTACAACTGGTGTAGAAGCAAAAAATTTTGAAACAGAATTTGGTGCTTATATAGGATCATCCAATGCACTCGCGGTTAACTCTGCAACATCAGGACTGCACCTGGCACTTGAAGCCTTTGGTGTCGGCCCTGGTGATAAAGTTATTACCACACCTTATACTTTCACCTCTACTGCAGAAGTAATCCGCTATCTGGGAGCAGATCCTGTTTTTGCAGATATAGATCCAGATAATTTTAATATAAGTTCTGTAGAAATAGAGATATTATTAAAAAAAGACCCTTCAATTAAAGGAATCATTCCAGTTCATATTGCTGGGAATCCATGCAATATGGAGGATCTGCTTAGACTCAGGGAAAAATATAATGTTTTTATTATAGAAGATGCTGCCCACGCCTTTCCGGTGAAATACAATGGAAAACTTCTTGGGACTATTGGAGATGCAGGTGTGTTTTCCTTCTATGCTACTAAAACTATAACTACCGGTGAGGGTGGAATGATAGTTACAAATAATTCTAAAGCAGCTAAAAGAATGTCTGTTATGCGCCTTCATGGTATAGACAGGGAAATATGGGATCGATATACATCAGATAAACCTTCCTGGCAATATTCAATTGTAGATGCCGGATATAAATATAATATGCCTGATATAGCTGCTGCTATTGGCCGGGAGCAATTAAAAAAAGCTTCATTATTTCTGAAAAAAAGAAAGAATATTGCTGAATTTTATTTTAAAAATCTAGTTAGTATGGATTTCCTAAAACTTCCTGAACAAATAGAAAACCATGGCTGGCACCTTTTTATGGCTAGAATTATCCCTGAAAAACTAACTGTTTCCAGAGATAAATTTATTCAAGAAATTATAAACAAGGGAATTGGAATTTCAGTTCATTTTATACCACTACACATTATGCCCTACTATAAAAATAAATATGGATATAATGAACAGGATTATCCACAAACTCTTGAAGTATACAATACTGTTTTCAGCTTACCAATTTATCCTAATTTAACAGAAAACCAGCTAAAAAGGATAGTTTCTGCAATAAAAGAGGCAGGGGCTAAGTACAGGAGAATTCCCTGATGGCAAAGAACTACATATTTTTGGATGATATTAAAACCAGGAAAATGCTATTTGCACATCTAATTAGATCATCAATACCTAAAGGAACAATATCTTCTATTTCAATACCTGTTTTACCAAAGGGATATTTTAGTATTACAGGTAATGATATTCCAGGACTTAATATTATAAGTGTTTTTTCTGAGGAAATGCCTCTTTTCTGCACAGAAACTGTAAATTATGAAGGCGAACCTATACTTGCAATCTGTGGTCCTGATGAAGATATAGTTCAAAATATTTGTAACAATGTTATTATTGAATATAATACTGATTATTCTTTCCTTAATTTTGAAAATTATAATGACAATCAGATTTCTGGTGTTAAAAAATTTAGTAGAGGAACTGTAGAAAGCAAGATTAAAGCACCAAATACCATTATTGAAGGTGAGTACAGAACATCATTACAAACACTACCTATAACCTATCCAATGGGAGCAGTTGCAAAATATAAAAATAATTTATTGGAAATATCTACTGCATCTCAGTGGCCATTCCATGTACAAAAATCTGTGTCTGATATATGTGGAATACCTAAAAAAGAGATTATTGTTAATATAGAACCTTACCATCACACATATGATGAAAAGCTGATCCTGCCCTCAATATACTCTGCTATAGCTGCTATTTTGGCAATTAAATCGGGAAAACAGGTTAGAATTGTAGCAGAACCATCTCAAATTCAACAATTTAGTATAAAAAGACCACAGGTCAAAATTAATAGAAAATCTGCAATTAATAATTCAGGAAAAATTATAGCCGAAGATATTGAAATTTTTATCGATATTGGCGCTTATCCATTATTTACTGATGAAATTTTGAGTCAAATTATATTAGGTGCAGTTTCAATTTATTCTGTTACAAATATAAGAGTTAAAGCAACTGCAATTCGTACTTCATTTCCTCCAATGAATGTATTTAAAGGTTGTGGAATCGGTATGGGTGCTTTCTCTGCTGAAACCCATTTTTCAAAAATTGCAGAATACAGAAAAATGAACCCTGTGGACTTAAGACTTGAATATCTCCCAAAGATAAATCTAAAACTTCCCACAGGTGGGATTCTTAAACAAATAGCCCCACGAGAGTTATTAATAAAAGTAAGTGAAGAATCTGATTTTTACCGAAAATATTCTGCCTATGAACTTCTAAATAAACGACAAAATAAAAAACTTGAACTATTAAGGGGAATAGGTATTTCAATAGGATATGCAGGAAATGGATTTACAAGAAAGAGAGAAAATAGAGAAGCTTATTCCATGGAGGTAAAACTGGATCAAAATAATAAACTATATATTTCAAGCAGTTCAAATGGTACTACTCCTGGAAATATATGGAAAGAAACAGCAGGCCGAATACTCGGACTGGAAAGCCATTCTATTGAAATTGTAAAGGGAAATACAACTATTCTTCCTAATTCCGGCCCATCCTTTTTATCCAACGATCTAAGCATAATGACAAACCTCGTAGAAAGATGCTGCATGGGTATAAAAAAGCACAGATTTCAAAAACCTCTGCCAATAATTGAAAAACGAAGTTTTAAATCACCCGGGAAAAATGTTTGGGATGCAAAGAAACTTAAGGGGATGCCCTTTAATGCGTTATCCTGGGGTGCAGCAATAGTAGAAGTAGAGTTGAATCCAGTATTTTTAAGACCCGTCATAAAAGGGATTTGGACAATTTTTGATATTGGAAGGATCTACGATCTAAAAGCAGCCCGTTCAGCAGGAGAAGCAGAAATACATGAATCATTAAATTGGGTTTCAGGAGAATCAAAATATTTTTATCCAAAAATGACACCCAATATTATGGAAGAAACTGAAAAAATGAATCTCCCCCGAATAAGTATTGATTTCATTACAGATTCAAAAAGATCCAGTGGTGGAATTTCACAAATACCTGATACAATTATACCTTCTGCATATGTTCAGGCAGTATCCCAGGCTAGTGGATCTCATCTTTCTTCGATTCCTGTAACCCCGGAAATTATTTTTAAAAATCTGGAGAAATTATGAGAATTGAATTCATTCTAAATGGAAAAAAAGTAGGATTTGATACTCATGCAGAAACAAGACTGGTTGATCTGCTAAAAAATTCAGCTAAAGTGCAAAGTCTTCGCACAAGTTGTTATAAAGGTATATGTAGAGGGTGTTCCGTTTTATTTAATGGGGATCTTGTATCATCGTGCCTTATCCCAGTATTTCAGGCAAGAGATTCAGAGATTGTAAGCTATGAAGGATTATCAAAATCTTATGAAATAAAAGATATCCTCAGTGGGTTTGAAGATGAAGAGTACTTTCCCTGTGATTATTGTCGCCCTGGTAAAATTATGACCATCCATTCTATCCTTGAAAGTTATAGTGACCCTGATGACAATCAGATATTGGAGGCCTTTGAAGGTATAAACTGTTCCTGTACAGATAAATCAACATTACTTAAAGCTGTAAAAACCGGAGCTTTCTATCGCAGGAGGCGAAGACGTGCAAGGAATATATAGCCATATTTTTTACCCTTCCACCCTTAACGAGCTATTAAATTTAAAGAACAAGAATCCTGATGCAGTGGTGTGGTCAGGAGGAACAGGATTGATGGGTAAACAGAAAAGGAAAATTCCTGTTATTCCGGATAATATCATTCAAATTTCAAAAATTTCTGAATTAAAAAAAATTCGAAGAACTGAACGTTATCTTGAAATTGGTGCAGGAGCTTCAATAAATAAAATACTTAACGTAGGTCAACATGTTCTCCCCAATGCTCTGGCTCAGGCAATGAAACTGATTAAACCATCTACTATTAGAAATATGGCGACTCTAGGGGGTCACCTCTGTATGCCGGATAAAAGATTAAATCTTTTTAGCGTTATGATACTAATGGATGTTAGTCTGGAATTAAAAAGGGCTGGTGGAGCAAGATGGATACAATTAACTAGGTTTTTCAATAAAAATGGAAAAATTCAGTTAAAGAATAATGAAATTCTTACAAGAATTAGAATTCCTTTTGGAAACTGGAACTGGGAACTTTTTAAAAGTGACGGGAATCCCTTTTTTGATACCGGACAAGCAATTTCATTCTGTATATTGGCGGAAATTCAAAAAGGAATAATTAATGACTACAGAATGGTTATTGGGAATTCAGGGAAGCATACTGTTAGAAATATAGAGATGGAATCACTTTTAATAGGTAAAAAATTACCATTAAGTTTAAAAGAATCCTCATTTATAGTAGAAAAATATAAGGAATGGATAAAAAGCCAAACTATGGAATTGACACCCTTTCAAAGAGATAGAACAATAAGATTTATTTATTGGATTCTTAAAGAACTGCTCCCCTAAATGGCTTTACAGAAGCAGTGTTAAAGGTTTATATTCTTCTGTAATGACTGTAGCACTTGATTTTATACACCTTCACAATCATACTGATTATTCTCTCCTCGATGGTGCTGCCTCTATAAAGAAAATGGTATCAAAAGCCAAAGACCTGGGTATGAAACATCTGGCAATTACTGATCATGGTAATATGTTTGGAGCTCTCCACTTCTACAGAGAATGCAAAGCTAATGATATTAACCCTATAGTAGGATGTGAATTCTATGTTGCCCCCGGTAATAGATCGATTAAATCGGGTAATGATAAAAAAAGCAAATCCAACCATCTAATTCTATTGGCTAAAAACTATGATGGTTATAAAAATCTTATGGTACTTGCTTCCAAAGCTTATACTGAAGGATTTTATTATAAGCCAAGAATTGATGATGAACTTCTAAAACAATATAGTTCAAATCTTATATGCACATCATCATGTCTGGCAGGCTACATTCCACGGAAGCTTCTGGAAAATCAATTTGATGATGCAAAGAAAAAGGCAGAACTTTATCAGGAAATATTTGGAAAAGACAATTTTTACCTTGAATTACAGGATCATGGGATTCCTGAACAAAAAATTGTGAATGAAAAAATAATAGTTCTTTCCAAAGAAACAGGTATTCCACTAGTGGCAACCAATGATATGCACTATCTTTCCAGGGAAGATGCTAATGCACAGGATATACTAATCTGTATTGGAACTAACAGGAAAAAACACGAAGATAAACGAATGAAGTTCCCCAGCTCCGATTTTTATATGAAAACAAAAGAAGAGATGTATGAAATTTTCAAAGAAACTCCAGAAGCGCTTAAAAATACAGTAAAAATTGCTGAAAGCTGTAGTCTGGAAATTAATCTTCCAGGCCCTTTACTTCCTGACTATGAAATCCCGGAAAAATATGATTCACCTGATGATTATCTTAGAGCATTAGCCCAGGAGGGTCTTGTTAAGAGGTATCCTGAAATAACTGACGAAATGAAAATCCGAGCAAAATATGAATTGGATATAATAATTGAAATGGGATTTACCGGATATTTTTTAATTGTCTGGGATTTTATCCATTATGCAAGAGAAAATGATATACCAGTGGGACCAGGTCGTGGTTCCGGTGCCGGATCGATAGTTGCTTTTGCATTAATGATTACAGATATTGATCCACTAAAATACGGTTTAATTTTTGAACGTTTTTTAAACCCTGAACGAGTATCAATGCCTGACTTCGATATAGATTTTTGTTTCGAAAGACGACAGGAGGTAATAGATTATGTTACCAAAAAATATGGAAAAGACAGAGTAGGTCAAATTATAACTTTTGGGACATTGAAAGCAAAAGCTGTTATAAGAGATGTTGCAAGAGTTCTGGATTTTCCATATGCTGAATCGGATCAGATATCTAAACTTATTCCTTCAGACCCAAAAATGACTTTACAAAAAGCAATAGATCTCGAACCAAAGTTAAAAGAAATTGAGAACCGAGGTGATAAGTTCAAAGAACTTGTTGATACAGGGAAACGCCTTGAGGGATTATCACGGCATGCATCAACTCATGCAGCAGGTGTTGTAATTGGAAAAAGTATATTAACAGACTATGTACCTTTGTATAAAGATGCAAAAACCGGTTCAATTTCTACCCAGTATACAATGGATCTTCTGGAAGATTGCGGTCTGGTAAAAATGGATTTTTTAGGGTTAAAAACTCTAACCCTCATAAAAAATACTGAAACTCTTATAAAAAGAAACAAAACCGATTTTTCTACTGAAAATATTCCGGAAGAGGACAATCTTACTTTCAAACTATTGGGAAAAGGTAAAAGTGTCTGTGTATTCCAATTTGAAAGCTCAGGTATGCAGGGAATTTTAAAACAGGCAAAACCTGATTCAATAGAGGATCTCATTGCTCTTAATGCCCTATATAGACCAGGTCCAATGCAATATATTCCCCAGTTTATAGATAGTAAATCTGGTAAACAGGCAATAATCTACCCGGACCCAAGTCTGATTGAAACACTAAAACCGACTTATGGAGTAATTGTTTATCAGGAACAGGTTATGAAGGTTGCCCAAATTATTGGGGGATTTTCACTAGGCAAAGCAGATATTCTACGAAGAGCAATGGGTAAGAAAAAAGTTAAAGAAATGGACAAGATGAAAATTGAGTTCATTGAAGGTGCAGTACAAAAAGGATATACCAAAAAAAAGGCTGAAGATATATTTGAAATGCTTGTTCCTTTTGCAGGTTATGGGTTCAATAAATCCCATGCAGCAGCATATTCTGTTATTGCCTATAAAACAGCGTTTTTAAAGGCCAATTATCCAGCTGAATTTATGGCCGCAAACCTTACAAATGAAATTAATACACCAGATAAATTGACCTTATATATAAATGAAACCAAAAGTATGGGCCTTAATATTCTACCTCCTAATATCAACCTCTCTTACAAGAATTTTGCAGTTGCTAATGGTGACATTATTTATGGTCTTGTAGGAGTAAAAAATGTTGGAGCTGCTGCTGTTGAAGAAATAATTACCGCAAGAGAAGAAAATGGAAAATATATATCATTTATTGATTTTCTGGAAAAGGTTGATCTAAAAAGCATTAATAGAAAAGTTTTAGAATCGCTCATAAATTGTGGTGCATTCGATTCTTTTGAAGAAAACAGAGCAACCCTTATGAGCAACCTTGAAAAAGTACTTGAATTTGTTACTAAAATTAAAGAACAGTCAATGTTTGGGCAGACATCCCTTTTTGATAGTAAAGATGATTCTGCTCTTCCTTCTTTTGTAATGGAAAAAATAGAAGAATTACCTGTTCTTGAATTGCTAAATAATGAAAAAGAGTTATTGGGGTATTATTTCTCGGGCCATCCCATGGATAAATACAAACAAATCTGGCAAAAAAGTGTAACCCTAAGCCTGAAGCATACTGATAAATCAATACCAGATAGAAAGTATACAGTTATGGGAACAATAACAAGCTCACGGGTAATTACAACTAAAAGAGGTCAGCAGATGGCCTTTCTTCAAATTGAAGATTTTGAAGGTTCCATTGAATTAATACTTTTCCCTAAAATTTGGGAAGAAAAAAGTATATATTTAAGTGTAGATTCAATTGTAGGTTTTTCGGGAAAAATTGATGCTTCCAGAGGTGATCCCAAATTACTTGTTGATGAAGTTTTTAGGCCTGAAGAAATGAAAGATTCAGGAAATTCAGAAGTACACATAAAAATGGGTAGAAATTTCAACGAAGATGATTTAATCTCTCTTAGATCTTATTTAATTGATAATCAGGGAAATTCCTCAGTTTATCTACATCTACTAACTAATGGAAATAATAGTGACACAATTATAAAAGTATCAGGACAGATCACCATGGGTGCATCAGAGAATAATCTAAAAGAGATCGAAACTTATCCTAATATTGAAGAAGTATGGGTCTCATAAAAAAAGGAATTAAATTATATGGATTTATTATTAAGAGTTATAACAGGATTATTATCTGGATACATGCTTCTTCTTTTTATAAGAATAATAATTACCTGGTTTAGTAGTTCAAATTTTGGTAAACCCTTTGAAATACTAAAATCAATTACTGACCCATATCTAAATTATTTCAGACAATTCACCTTTTTAAAATTTGGAATGATGGATTTTTCATCTATTGCAGGAATACTTTTACTTGTGATTTTATTAAATATTCTAAATACTATTGCAAGTTATGGATCAATAACTTTTGGATTAATACTTGCAATTGTTTTGGGAGCTGCATGGTCAGCAATTAATTTCCTACTGACATTTTTTATTATTCTAACTTTAATCAGACTTGTTACAGGAATGCTCAATGCTACAAAACAATCACCTCTAATGACAACAATTGAAACAATAATATCTCCTGTTACTAATTTTGTTTATAATAAAATATTCAAGACTAAAAATATCACTTATACAACTTGTCTTGCTGTAACAGGAACAATTCTTATAGTTCTCCTAATAAGTGGCAATGCAATTACAAGTTATTTAGCAAAATTTCTGGGAAATCTTTCATTTTAAAATGTATGCTGATGAGCTGAAGCAGAATGTAACATTATTAAAGGGAATAGGAAAAGAAACCGCCAAATCTCTTCCTAAAAATAATAAAAATAATTTATAAAAAAA
>JAQIBN010000294.1 GCA_027859095.1 Spirochaetia bacterium
GGATCAAAGGGGAGAATTAAAAAAATTATTGAATATAGTGATAAATTAGCAAATCCCATTGGTGGAATTATAATTTCCTGTTTAAATGAAGAAAGAGGATTAAAACCGGAAAATATTGATAGAATTAACAAATCAAAAATTCCTACCCTTATGTTGTCTGATAATACTGAAACTGTAGAACGTAAGCTATTTTATACCTTTGAAAATTCAAAGATCCAACTCTATGATAATAAAAAAATAATTGAAATTGAGGATATGTTTAATGAACATTTCCAAATGGATAAATTTATGGATCATTTTATGAACCAGGGTAAATAAGAGTATAAAAAGGATTTACTATATGAATAAGCACATAAATACAGGAAAAGAATTTCTAAGAACTTACAATATGAATCCTGAAAATTTTGATATTGATGAATCTACTACACTCTTTTTAAATGAAATGGAAAAAGGACTTTCCAGCACAGAATCAGCTCTGATGATGATTCCCACATATATTGAAACTGAAGCAGACATTCCTTTGGGAGAACCGGTAATTGTCCTGGATGCAGGAGGCACCAATTTCAGAACTGCTACTGTTAGATTTGATAAACCCGGAGTTCCGATAATTACTAAATACCATAAATTTCCTATGCCAGGCACAGGAAATGAAGGGAATGTAAGCAGACAGGATTTTTTTGATAGAATTGCAACTTTTATGGAGGAATCTGTATCAGAGAGTAAAAAAATCGGTTTTTGTTTTTCCTATCCCACAGAAATATATCCTACAGGAGAAGGAAAACTATTACACTTTACGAAGGAAGTCAAAGCACCTGAAGTAGTGGGAAGCCTGATAGGAAAGAATTTGCTTTCATCTCTACATAGAGCAGGCATGGACAACAAAAAAGATATTGTTATACTAAACGATACTGTTGCTACCTTACTTGCCGGAAAAGCTCAGGAAAAAAAATATTCATCATACATTGGTTTTATTCTGGGCACAGGAACTAATTGCAGCTATAACGAAAAGAACTCTAATATTGGGAAATTACATAATCTCGATCCAAATAGAGGGCAGGTTATAAATACAGAAAGTGGTCGATTTAGTCTCTTTAAAGGAGGCATTCTCGATGAGGAATTTGCAGCTACTACAGACAAACCCCTTGAAGGAAAAATGGAAAAAATGGTATCAGGAGCATATCAGGGATCATTAGCCCTCCATGTATTGAAAAGAGCTGCAAATGATGGCCTTTTTTCAGATACACTCAAAACAGAAATTTTAACATTCAAAGCTCTCGAGCCTGTAATTATGGATGGATTCCTGAACCAACCGGGAAACATCCATAACCCTCTGGGGAAACTTTGCAATACAGATTCAGATCGTATAATACTGTTTACAATAATGGACCAGCTTATAGAGAGAGCCGCAAGACTCGCTGCTGCAGAACTCTCGGCAATGGTTTTAAAGACAGGAAAAGGGGATGATCCGACATTTCCTGTATGCATAGTTGCAGATGGAACAACTTATTATAAGACAAGGGAACTTAAATTCAGAACTGAATTTTATCTAAAAGAGTATCTGGAAAACACAAAACACAGATATGTAGAATTCTGCCACCTTAATGATGCACCACTAATTGGTGCTGCTGTTGCAGGGCTATTACACTAAAATATTACTGCAAGGAATACTTCATGTCCGAAGTATGAGTAGGATACGCCCATAGTATTTTCTTCAAATCCATGGTTGTATGCCCAAATTTAATAGCCAGGGCAAATATATTTATAACCTCAGGTGAATTATGCCCCAGGATATGAACACCAAGAATTCTTTCTGTTTTATTTTCAATTATAACCTTGCATATAGCTACCTTCTGACCAATTCTTTTTGATGAAGGATATGAACTTTGATCCAGTATTTTAATCCTCACATCAAAGTTTTTATCAACTGCTTCTTTTTCTGAAATACCAACCGTGGCCATTGGTGGCTGAGAAAACACTACACTTGGAATATCAGAGTAATCAGGAGCTACAGAGGGACTATTTACTATATTTTCTACTACAATTTCAGCCTGCATATCTGCTACTGTTGCCAGATTAGGTCCCGATGCAACGCAGTCACCCACAGCAAATACATTTGGAGTGGAAGAAGACTGAAGATATTTATTTACCTCAATACCTTTTGATCCATAATTAACATTGCCTTTCGCAAGATTAAGCACACTTAAATCAGGGATTCGTCCGCTTGCGTTTACTACAAGATCTGCAATAAATTCCTTTCCACCTGCAAAAACCTTCAGACCGGTATTTGTTCTTTCAATCTTTATTACAGGGTGATCTGTTAGTACTGCCAATCCGTCAGCTCGCATTGCACCTACAAGAATATTAACCAGGTCTGGATCAAACTGTTTTAGGGGCTGAGCTGAACGATGCAAAATTGTTGTTTTAGCTCCTGCCATATGAGCAACGCCGGCAAGCTCAAAAGAAATATAACCTCCACCTATGAAAATTATTTTCTTAGGCATTGTGTCCATATCCAGAAAATACTCACTATCCACACTTAAATCTCCACCGGGAATATTCATTGGAGCAGGAATAGTACCAAAAGCCAGTATTATTTTATCAGCAGTTACAGGGACATCCCCGACAAGAACACTATGTGGATCTGTAAAACTAACTTCTCCATGCAGCACTTCGATGCCGACACTAACAAAACCATTCTCAGAACCCTCTGAAACAGTTTCTGTAAAATCCCGTTTTAAAGAAATTAGATCTTTCCAATCTACTTCAGAGGCTTTAACCAGCCCCTTTCCTTCCAAAGCTCTGGTTAAATGAATTATCTCAGCATTTTCAACAAGATATTTTTTTGGCTGACAACCTCTTTTCGAACATGTCCCACCAAAACTCCTTTTATCTGCAATAACTACTGACTTACCTGCTTTCTTTAAACCATGGGCTACTGTATAGCCACTTGTTCCTGTACCAATTACCAATATATCTGTTTTCATAATATCAAAAATAAGTAAAAGAACATTGATAAGCAAGAAATAACTTGATTTTTTTTATCATCTATAATTATTATCTATATATGTTTAATAATTCAAAATCAGATTTCAGAATTTCTGCATTTCCTGCAAAAGGATGGCTTATGGTTTTATTAACTTTGACAGGTCCTCTTATTGACTGGATTCTTGGATTCCGTAAATTAAAAAAACTATTTAATAAGTACAAGCTTGAAGGTTTGGAGAAAAAAGCATTTGTAAACAGAGGACTGGAGATGCTTCAGGTAGAATATAATGTTAATAATACTATATCTTCTATTCCAACTTCCGGTCCTTTAATTATTGTAAGTAATCACCCTTATGGAGGAATCGAAGGTGTAATACTGGCAGATTTTTTATCAACAATTAGAGATGATGTAAAATTTATGGCAAATTCAGGCCTTAGCTTGATTAAGGAAATGAAAGATTTTTTTATATTCACAAATCCCTTTGTAACAAATAATTATAAGAATATTTCATCTATTAGAGGTTGTCAGGATCATCTTGAAAATAAGGGCCTCATAGTTCTTTTCCCTGCTGGAAAAGTATCCTACTTTAGAAAAGATAAAAACAGAATTACAGATGGTGAGTGGAACAGAATAGCTGCTAAACTAAGTACAAAGCTCAATATACCTGTACTACCTATATTTTTTGCCGGTTCCAACAGTAAATTATTTCAGACAATGGGGAAAATATATTATCGATTCAAACTTCTCATGCTTACCAGAGAAATGATGAAGAGGAAAGGTAAAACAGTCCAACTTTATTTAGGCAATCTCCTGAACCCTGAACAATTAAAAGGTAGCAGCAGAGATATTACAGAGTTTTTAAGAATGCAAACATATCTGCAGGATCCGGAATATATTTTTAAAAGACAAATAGAACAAAACATTACAGATCTTCCGGAATTAATACCCGGGGTTCCCTATAAACTTATAAAAGAGGAACTTGAACAACTTCCAAAAAAACAACATCTGTTGGATTTTAAAAATTATTCTGTCTATTACGGCTACTATGAACAACTTAAAAATACAGTTAGAGAAATAACACGTCTCAGGGAACTTACCTTTAGAGAAATGGAAGAAGGAAGCGGAGCAGATAGAGATACAGACCGATTTGATGAAACTTATACCCAACTTTTTATAATAGACAATGAAAAAGAGGAAATAATTGGTGCTTACAGAATGGGCCAAATAGACCTGCTGCTTAAAAATAATAATATTAAAGATATATATCTATCCAAAATGTTTAATTTTGAGGGAGATTTTTATTCAAAAATTAAAAAAGGTGTAGAAATGGGAAGGTCCTTTCTTATTAGTAGGGAACAAAAATCAATCTATGGATTCTTTCTTCTTTGGAGAGGCATTGGGGAGTTTATGGTTCGTAACCCTAAGTATAGATTTCTATATGGTACTGTTTCATTAAGCAATATCTATGACCCCCGTTCCATTGCCCTAATTGACAGAGTACTGGTGGGGGAAAATTATCTTGTGGAACCAGTTACAGACATTGATATTCAATTACATCCGGAAGTGGAAGAATATTTAACTAATAACAAACTAAATTTAAAAGAACTTGATATACTCATAAAAACAATTGAATCTGATGGGAAGGGACTTCCTGTACTCGTACGCCAGTATGCAAAGCTTGGAGCAGAGTTTGTTTCTATTGGAAGTGATATTGAATTTAGAAGAACTCCAGGGATGTTATTAATTGTGAATACTGGAGAAGCTTCTGCGAAAACGATTAATAGATACTTTGCAGAAGGTACTGAATCATACTTGAATTATCAGAACTAAGCTTGTAGAATTAGTGATAATACAGTTGGGATAACAAACTTATAGTTTTTACTATATATTATCCATAGAATAATTATGTATATCGCAATTTTTTAAGTCTTTTTTGCTTTTATACATAATTTTTCGTTGTGTTATTCACGTTTACAATATATTATAT
>JAQIBN010000044.1 GCA_027859095.1 Spirochaetia bacterium
ATTTTATATTACTTCCACATGGTGGACAAAATCATAAACAATTTCATGAATCTATATCTACCGAAACTGGAGTACGATATGATTCAATATTGGAGCGAAATATATATTATAATCAGTTCGATGGATTTACAGCACGAAATGAAAAGGGTCTACAGGTCACCCTCGAATATTTTGAAAGATTGGGAATTAGAGATTTCATAAATTTAATCACCTGTACTGATAATTATAATCCAGCTAACTATCCAAACGCTAAAGATCCTAAGGCAAGTGAATTTATACCTACATGGATGTACTCTCAGCCAACATTTAGTGGACTTAGGTTAGCTTTATCAGAATCTTCCAGATTAGTTTACTCAAAAAAGCCACCTTTAAAATGGTCTGAGTTTATTGGAGAAGTCAAATTGGAGAATGAACTTATTGATATTAATGTTACTTTAACTCCGGGATTGAATGTAGTAATTGGTGGTTCTTCTAGCGGAAAAACTCTATTTGTAGATTCTTTATTTAGAAAATTAAACAATAGTGAAATAAACCATATATATGAGAAATTTTTAGTTGATAATATAGAAATAAGAAATCCCTCTGGTCTAGTACCTCATTATATAGATCAAAATTATATAATTCAGTTGATTCATGAAAATAGTAGTAAAGATATTGATGATATACCAATAATAAAAAAAGTATTTCCAGGCAATGCAGAGATACTAGCTAAAGTGCGAGACGCTCTGGTAGGGTTAAAACAGGATTTAGATATTCTTATTGATTCGATTGAAAAAATAGAAAGTCTACAAAATGATTTTAAACAAATACCAATTATTTCTAGATTAATATTGACTGAAAAAGTTAAAAACAATGTGTTCTCTTTATTGGTTCCGGATTCAAACACTATTCAGAAAATTCAGTATTCTGAATTAACTCATCAAAAACATTTGGAAAACTTATCAAACATAAAAGACTTTATAGACAATAATCCTTTTGTTAGTGTCGATAAAGCAATTTTTGAAAATATTAAAGAAGAACTTGTTAAGGCATATGATATATCTCAAAATGAAGTTTTGATTCGAAGAGAAATTGTTAAATATAAAGAAGAGTTTGACAGAAGTCTAAGTCTTGAAAATCAAAAACATCAAAGTAAAAAGAGTGATTTTGAAAGATTATTATTGAAAGTTTCAGAATATAAAACACAACTTGATTTGTTCTATAAAACTCTTGATAAAATATCTAGGTATTCAATTTCATGTAAAACTGAAAAACAAACTGTCATGTATCATGATTTATATATAGAAAATAATTTCAAACTTACAAAAGACAAATTTTTAGAGGTTTTAAATATCTATCTTAAATCTACTAACAGAATCCTATCATTTGAAGATATTAAACCTATAGACTTATTTATTGAAAAATTTCGAAAGCAAAATCCTAAAATACAGTCGTATGAAGATTTTAAATCAAAAATATATCATGAATTTAATAAATTGAATAAAATAAAATACAAAATTACAACATCAACAGGGAAGAGCTATGATGAATTAAGTGCAGGATGGAAAACATCTATAATATTGGATTTATTATTAGGTTATCTAGGTGATACAGCGCCACTAATTATTGATCAGCCTGAGGATAACTTAGCAACTAATTATATCAATGTAGGATTAATCAAAGCCATAAAAAATATTAAGAACAAGAAACAAATAATTCTAGTTTCGCATAATGCCACAATTCCCATGTTAGGCGATGCTCAAAATATTATTTTATGTGAAAATACAGATAAGCATCAGATCTGATGCTCTTGAAGGAAAAATAAATTCAAAGAGCGTAGTAGATTATATTGCTGAAATAACTGATGGTGGGAAACCTTCCATTAAAAAGAGAGTAAAAAAATATAATCTTAAGAGTTTTAGGAGGTAAGTTTTGGAGCTTAAATTTTTTAGGAATGTAGATGAGGGTGAGTTCTCTGTCAAAATTATGGATGATCGGCAAGAAACTGATTTTGACTATATAAAATTCATTGATTCTTTATATAAAAATATAGATTCGATTTCTGCAGTTTTTGATGAATCAGTTACTGAAGAAGAGGAGTCTGAAATTAATAGTTTATTAGGCGACATAAAAAATGCATTAGGAAAAGATTGATATTTAACAAACAGTTGGTGCAGATTTGACTTTTCTCTCGGTCCTTGCAAAACAAGAACACGTGCCAACCCTGTGGGACAATCAAACAGTTCAACTGGTTGTAATACAGTTGTTGTGGTGCATTTAAAAAAGTCTTCGAAAATATGGAACTAAAGGAATAAAAATATGAATGAAATTATTTGTCCAAATTGTAAAAAGGCTTTTAAAGTAGATGAAGCTGGCTTTGCTGATATCCTTAAACAAGTTCGAGACCATCAATTTGAAGAAGAACTAACAAATCGACTAGCCCTTGCAGAAAAGGAAAAAGAAAGTGCAGTTGAATTGGCTAAAGCCAACATTAAAAACTCATTGCAAGAAGAACTAGCTAAAAAGGACAAAGAACTGACCGAATTAAAAGCAAAAACTAGTAGTGAACTTGCTGGAAAATTGGCAAAGAAAGAAACAGAAATTGCCGTAATTGAATCTAAAATACAAAAAGCAGAAATTGAGAAAAAATTAGAGATTTCTCAAGCTATCAATCTAATTGAAAAAGAACGTGATAATCTTGCTAACGATTTAAAAATTAAAGAAACTGAAAAACAATTACTTGAAAAATCGATTAAGGAACAGTTTTCGAATAAACTCATTGCAAAAGACGAAACCATTAAAATGAAAGATGATGAAATTGATCGTTTAAAAGATTTTAAGCAGAAACTTTCAACAAAAATGGTCGGAGAATCTTTGGAACAACATTGTGAAACTGAATTTAATAAGCTTAGGGCAACAGCATTTCCAAAAGCTTATTTTGAAAAAGATAATGATTCACGAGATGGCAGTAAAGGTGATTATATTTATAAAGAAACTGATGAGGCAGGTATCGAAATCATTTCAATTATGTTTGAAATGAAGAACGAGAATGACGAAACTGCAACAAAAAAAAGAAATGAGGATTTTTTTGCAAAACTTGATAAAGATCGAACGGACAAAAAATGTGAATATGCAATTTTAGTTTCTCTTTTGGAGTCGGAGAATGAATTTTATAATACTGGAATAGTTGATGTTTCTCATAAATTCCAGAAAATGTACGTGGTACGCCCTCAGTTTTTTATACCAATTATTACACTTCTTCGTAATGCCGCAATGAATTCAATGAAGTATAAAGCAGAATTAAATCTAATAAAAAACCAAAATATTGACATTACTAATTTTGAAGAAAAAATAAGCACCTTCAAAGATGGATTTGCGTAAAATTAAGATTTAGCCACTCGAAAGTTTAAAACAGCTATTGATGAAATTGATAAAACTATCTCTCATCTTCAGAAGACTAAAGATGCTCTTTTATCATCTGAAAACAACTTGCGTTTGGCCAATAATAAAGCAGAGGATTTAACTATCAAAAAGTTAACACATGACAATCCTACAATGAGAGCAAAATTTGTTGAATAAAATGATAAATCAAAAAAATAAAAATAAACGTATCACAAGTCGCTCAAGCAGATGGCGATAAAGGCCACCGCTTAGCTTTAACGTTCAGGCTCTAAAAAACTCCATTCCCCCTTAACGTCTCCGGAATATAATTGATCCCCTCCCACAACATATTGACAGATACATTAAAAAAGAAGCTCAGTAATATCATCAAGAAAACTATACAGTTCAGCCCTGTCTAAATTATAATTATCAGACAAGTGAAGCATAAGCATGCCATGGACAGAATACATTACCGCCTTCAGTGAAGTAATAATTTTTTCATCCGTAATACCATCTTTATTATTAAAATTGCTGACAATCCCCCCAATATTTTTTTCAAAATCATAATCAAACTCGTTTTCAGCACTGCTTCCCTGGGGTTTATCGAGCTGATAAAAATAGAAAAATTTGAAGCAGTTGGGGTATTCAAGATAGAAATCAACATAGCTTCTGAAAAGTTCTGCAATTCCCCTGGCATCAACAGGAGGGACCTTAACATTTGATTTCAAATAATCAGCAATATCCAGCATCATCAGATTTCTGGTATACCACAAAAGCTCATCCAGGCTTTTAAAATGATTATAAAGGGTAGGAAAAGAATAAGAAGCTCTTATAGCCACATCTCTTACGGTAACGGCTTCAACCCCTTCAGTAGTTATTATCTGTTTTGCAGTGTCAGCAAAAATTCTTTTTACCCTTTCTGATTTTATATTCTTACTATTCATGGCATATCCTTTAACTTGAAAGCTTGACAAAAACTAACAGCGTTAGTAAAATACTAACATTGTTAGTATATAATGTAAACTGATTTTGAGGGAAAGTGATGAAAAGAAGAAACATAATAATTCTTGCTGTAATAACTGTAATTCTAATTACCGGTGTAGTTTTCGGGCTCGTAATTATCAATAAAGTGAAAAAATTTGACATCTATATGGCTGAAGTTGAAATACATGAAGTTGATTTGAATACAGTTAAAGACGGAACATACGCAGCAGCCACCGATGCCGGACCGATTGTGGTGGAACTCTCGGTTACTGTGCGGGATCATCAGATAACAGAAATCAATTTATTAAAACACCTAAATGGTCGCGGTGAGGCTGCTTTTGCCATAATTGAGGATATTATTGAACAGCAATCACTGCTTGTTGATTCCATTTCCGGTGCTACCCTAAGTTCCACGGTAATACTGGATACAGTTGAATCAGCATTGAAACAGTAAAAGGAGAAATAATTGAAGGACAGCATTGAATTAAACAATACTGACAACAGCAGACAAATACTGCTCTTAGGTGGAATTACCGGTTTTCTGGCTTGTGGGGCCATTTTGTTTGATATAATTTATGGTTCAATTACTCACACCAACCTTGCTGAATTACCAAAGACAGCAGTTGAATTTTTTAATCTGTTTAATAAAAATATTTTCATGGGACTATATAACCTGGATATTATAAATGCAGGAATCTATTTTGTTTCACTGCCATTTTACTTTTCACTGGCAGTACTTCATAAAAAAAACAATTTTTATATGGCGATATTTGCTGTCGCCCTTTATTTCACAGGTACCGCAGTTTTTCTTGCCAATAACTGCTCCCTGCCCATGGTCGAACTAAGTGGAAAATTCTTTTCTGCATCTTCTGATCAGGAAATTAATATTATTGCCATAGCAGGTGAATCTCTTCTTGCCAAAGGCAGCCATGGCAGTCCCGGAACTTTTCTGTCCATGTTTATATTATCTATAAGCGGAATTATAATGTCTCTTATTATTCTGAAAGCAGGCATTATAAATAAAAAGATTGCTCTGGCCGGGGTAATCGGCAATCCAATACTATTAATTTATATTTTAATGGTTACCTTCCGTCCCGAAACGAAAAGCATAGCCATGTTAATTGCCGCACCTGGTGGATTATTGAATCTGGTCTGGATGACAAGCCTGTCAATAAAACTGCTGAGGGTACAGAATTGACAGTTGATTTTTAATCCTCATTCGGACACGAGGTGAAAAAGAGGTCCGGGAATTGGGGACGGAGGTAAGATATTCTGGAAGAGGTTTAGGGAATTTGACTTTGTAGCTTGAATTCGGTTACAGGCCTTGAATTTATGAAAAATACCATTCTTACAATTACTGGAGAAACCTCCGGTGGAAGCAAATATAGTGAATTACTCCCAATGGAAGCATAATATTTAAAAGTTTGTATAAGATTATTTGAAATTATACAGGAAGGCGATAATATCCTACTAAAACCAATAAAAGTTCCAAAAATGAGTCAATTTGACAAAATAAAAGCACTTGGAGATAAAGCCAGGAGTGGAAAAATAGGGTATATAATATCAGGAGATAAAGATTTATAGGTATTAGAGGAAATGAGAGGAATAAAAATTGTAAGTGTATCTGACTCTCTTTATATTCTTGAAAGTGGAAATGAAAGTTGAATGAATCCTCTAATGAAATATTCAAATAGCATATAGCATTCAAATTGACACAGACGCCTTCTCGTCCCTGCGCTCCTCCTGTGGGGGCGCTGGTCATTTGGACGTTGAATTTACTAAAAGTAAATTAGAGATATTTTTTCTGACAGGAAGAAGAATTAAAAAATTATCTTTATCCTCTTGACATTTTTGGTAAAATATTATTTGATATTTATATTAAGGGATCAGATTGTTTTATTTAAATAAAACTTATCGGGCATTAAGCAGCGAGTATTTCGCGGGACCCATCAAACATATATTGAATGGAGATCTCAAAATGCGAAATACAAATTCATCAACCAAATCTAAAGAACGTTTAAAACACGCTAACAAAACAACCGCTATTGGCGCAATATTAAATATTGCCTTAAGCCTCGCAAAGATAATTGCCGGAATATTCGGACACAGTCAGGCTATGGTCGCTGATGGGATCCACTCTCTATCAGACCTGGGTTCAGATATTGTAGTAATAATTGGTATGTTTTTGGCTTCCCGCCCGAAGGACTCTTCACATAATTACGGACATGGAAAATTTGAAACTCTTTCTGCTTTAATTATTGCCGTTTTTCTTTCAATAGTCGGTTTCGGGATCGGGTATTCAGGTATAAGCAGTGCAATGGGTATTTTACAGGAAGAGCAGGTTATCAAACCTCATATAGTAACCTTTATTGCAGCCATAATTTCTATAATTATAAAAGAAGGTCTTTTTCGCTATACAATTAAAAAAGGCAGAGAAATAAACAGTTCGGCAGTCATTGCTAATGCCTATCATCACAGAGCGGATGCTTTTTCATCACTGGGAGCGGCTATAGGTATAGGTGGTGCAATCCTCTTAGGTGATAAATGGGTTATTTTAGATCCCATTGCCTGTGTAATAGTAAGTGTATTTATTATCAAAGAAGCGTTTCATATTGGAAAAATCAGTATAAACGAACTTTTAGAGGTCGCATTACCTGAAGAGATTCAAGACAAAATTCTGCAGATAGCAGCTTTAATACCGGGAGTTGATGAACCTCATAACTTAAAAACAAGACGAATTGGAAATATTTCTGCAGTGGATCTGCACATATTACTAGACTCTAATATTACAGTTGAGAATGGCCATTCCATAGCTCATAAGGTCGAAGGGGCGATTAAAAAGGAATTGGGGGATGAAATGATATTCTCAATTCATATAGAACCAAATCATAGTCAAAATTAAATGACCGTTATTATTACAAAAGCTTCTTTCGAATTACTCAGGAAAACAGAAGGACGGATTATCAATATTTCCAGTGTGTCCGGTAAAATAGGCTTTCCTTTTATGGGTCCGTACTGCATGAGTAAACATGCAGTAGAAGCCTATAGTGATTCATTAAGAAGAGAACTTTTTTCTCTGGGCATTAAGGTGGTTTTGATCGAACCCGGGATTGTAAAAACTCCAATCTTGTCTAAAGGTCGTGTGGAAGATCCTAGGCTGAAGGGAACTATTTTTGAATTGATGTTTAAAAATTTTCAGAAAAACGTTCACAAAAAAGGAGAGATGATTGGATTAGATCCACTTGTTATTTCCCAATTAATCTTAAAAGGGCTTGTTCATAAAAATCCAAAAGACCGTTATATGAAAACAGAAAATAATTTTAAAACATTTTTAATGAGAAAAATGTCACCCAAAACATTGGATAAGATTCTAAATAAAATATTAACTATGAAGGTTTAACAGTATAAACCTCCATAGTTTTTTTGTTATTTTTTCAGTAAATTACTATTTACAGGCAGATCAAAAATTCTAACACCAGTAGCATTATAAATAGCATTTGTTATTGCCGGGGCAGTTGCAAGAGAGGGTGCTTCTGCGAGACCTTTTAGTCCCAGAGGCCCCCCTGGATGAGGAACTTCTACGATGATATTGGAGATTTCAGGTGCTTCATTTGCCCGGGGCAGCCCCAATTCTCCAAAAGTCTTTGTTACACTCTGTCCCTTTTCTGTAATAAAATTTTCACTCAGAGCATATCCGACTCCCATAACTGCACCGCCTTCCTGCTGAGTTTCAACAGCCCTCTTATTAAGAACCTTCCCCAAATCTCCTACGGTAATAATTTCTTTTGCCAGAACTTTTCCACTTACCTCATCTATTTCCACTAATATAAGCTGGACTCCATAGGCATAGGCCCAATGAGTTCTTAAACTTTTGAATTCCGGAGATTTGTAGTCTTTTTGCGTTACTTTATTGGCAAATGTATTTGTTTCGGGCGGGAAAGCCCTGAATTCAGCCCTGAATGGACCTCCCAGTTCGGATAATGGAATTTTCTTTCCTGTAGAACTATCAAAAACTGAATTTCCTTTTAATTTCAAAGCAGCGGGATTGAGCTGATCAATTTTTTTAGTAGCTTCCATCATTATATTAGATAGCAGCTATTTTTTTGGTTGACTTGGCAAGCTGGGGATATTATTCTTTATGTGGTAAAGAATTAAAAATGTAGTTTCTTTTCTCTATATCTTACAAAAAAGGGTGTATCGCACTTGTGTGAGCAATACCCGAAGGTTTATGTATGAGATATAGGGAACCGTTTACTGTTTTTCCTAGAAAAATGAAATCAGGGTTGGTTGTTTGGTATTATCAAACTTATGATAATAATAACCGGCGTACTACTGCAAGATCGACTGGACAGACTTCAAAAGGTGCTGCCAGGACCTACTGCAACAAGCTTTACAAAGAGGATGCTCTTATTCCAAACAGGGGTGAGAACCTATTATTTAGCCAATACGCAAAAGATTGGTGGGTATGGGATAAATGCGAGTATGTGAGGTTCAGACGAAGCCGGAGAGAGTTGAGCAGGAACTATATAGACTCCGGGAGGGCAAATCTTAGGCTCAATATTATGCTAAACGATGCAATAAGACGTGGGTTACTGGATACCAATCCTGCGGATAATGTTACACCTCTAAAGAAAAATACCAGGGAGAGAGATATTCTAACTGCTGATGAGGTTAGTTTAATCTTTGATTATGAATCTATAGCAAAATTGTGGAAGAAGAAAATTTATTATCTGGCTAATCTTCTTGCTGCTGTTACCGGCTTAAGGGTTGGTGAAATTCTTGCTGTTCGTGGGGAAGTCCTTTTTGAGGGACATATTCTTGTCTCAAAGCAGTACAACAGAAAATATGGCCTGATTCCAACAAAAACCAGAGATTCCAGGCAGGTTCCTGTTCCTCCGGAATTGCAAAAAGAACTTGATATGTTAAACAGGGAAAATAACGGTGGATATTTATTTTCTGTAACAGGAGGAGTTAAGCCAATTAATTATCAGTCATTAACTCGTGCTTTAAGACAAGCTATGGTGGGTATTGGCATTAATGAAGATGAACGAACAAAAAGATATATCTGCTTTCATAGTTGGCGGCATTTCTTTAATACTACTATGCGAACAAACAATATCAGTGATGGAAAGCTTCAGAAGCTGACGGGCCATAAATCCCAGGCTATGACTGAACACTATACCCATTTCAAAGCAGATGATTTTCAGGATGTAAAGAAGATCCAGGCAAAGATTCTGCAGATGCCCCGCAAGGTAGGGTAAACCCTACCTTTGGTAGGTACAAAAAACCGGTAAACTTGTTATCAGAGAAGAGAAACAATTCTTTACCGGTTTTTTTCTTTATCTACTAATTCTTAAAGGGGTACCTGATATGGAAGCTTTATTGACAGTCAAAGAGGCAGCTGAGATTACAAGGCTTAAAACAAAAACTTTGTATGCCTATGCTGAGAGAAGGATTATTCCTCACCCTGGTCGGAAGCAAGCTTCCTGCTCGGGTATGCATCCTTACCCTGGTCGGAAGCAAGCTTCCTGCTCGGGTATGCATCCTTACCCTGGTCGGAAGCAAGCTTCCTGCTCGGGTATGCATCCTTACCC
>JAQIBN010000112.1 GCA_027859095.1 Spirochaetia bacterium
CCATAATACCTCAATAAGCCATTATCATATAGAAAAAAAAGTACTTTTTTCTATTCCAACTAAACATATGTTTATTGAAAGGAGCAACATTTGTTGCTCCTTAATGTGATTAGTGTTTATTCCAATTTCCGCATTTGACAATTACAGGTTTGCTGTACTTTTTCTTCATCAGAATCTCCTTTTGTAATAATTTTTTTTAATTACCGATAATTAACTAATTGAATTATTATACATATTTGTTCTCATGTCAAGAAAATATAACGTCCAAATGACCAGCGCCCTCGCAGGAGCTTGCGACGAGAAGGCGTCTGTGTCCATTTGTTTGTTATCTTCTCTTAAATACTTTTCCCAACTTCTATTTTAATTTGATCATATATTGTTTTTGCTGTTTCATAAAACTTCTTTACCATATTTAATGATGGCATTCCATCAGGAAGCAATCCCAATTCTGAAGGATATCGAGTATCAGTATAAGTCTCATTGATAAGCTCAAGTGTTTTCATGTCAAAGGATAATTTTGTATAGTTTCTTACAGTTCCATATAGTTTTAATAAATTATGTATTTTCGGGATCTCAGTTGTTTTTAACAAAATCAAAGCTTTGAATGATTTTTCAATACACTGATGTGCATGGAAGGCAGTAATGTTAGTCAGATTTTCATCTTCTAATATTTTCTTAATAGTTGATAAATCTTTATATGCAAATCTTGACCATTCTTCAGCTAGCTTTTTCATATATCAATGAACCTTTCTCTAATATATCTGATTCAAACTGTCTGTTGATTTCTTTTAGTTTAGTAAATTCTGTTCGTGAATACACAAGGAGATCTATAGGTACTTCCATACTTATTTCAATAATTGCATCTCGTACTAATATTTTATTTTCCAGTTTCTCATCATATGATTTTGGAATGATGTCACTGTTCAGAATGACAACAAGATCTATATCACTATCAGCAGTTTCTTTTCCAACTGAAACAGAACCAAATAAATAGATCTGATATGGATCAATACTTTTAAGCGATTCTATTATTCCTGGAATATAATTTTTCAAGTTGCTCATTTTATAATTATACAGTGATCTTCCTATTTTTCATATACAATTATTTGATATTTTATACCCATTTTCTCCAATTTATCTTTTATTCTCCCAAGGATTTTCTACCACCTGAGGTTTCTTCAATGCAGTTGTCAGATTTGATTCATTCATTAATTTAAAGTCTCTGACCGTACTCAGGCTCCAGAGTCAAATTCCACCACTGGGGTTTCCTTCTTAATTAATGAACATTTTGCCTGATATATCGGTTTCTGAAGACGCTTTATCACAATTCTCAACTTTGGGAAGATAACATATTATATCACCCGAATTCCCTATATCCTGTTTGCTTAAAAACAATACAATTACATGTAATATTTATAACACTGATTACATTCATAAAAAAACAAATAAGAAAAATAAAGAACTCAGGAATAAATTTACCCTAAACAGTTTTCCTGAAATAAAACTATATAACTAATAATTACCAAAGGTTGTACTAAAACCTGATATTTATTACTTTTTGTTATACCGCAACTATGTATCTCTATACACATCCAGACTAACCCGGCAAAATCCACCTGTCCAGCATTTTTTTTAAAGTGGGGTATTTTAATTTACCATACTATGGATATAAGTACTTACCATTTCCATTCAGCCCCCACCAGCAAATTAGTTTACATGATTACGGCCAGGAAACATTAATAACCAAACTGCGCAAAGTGAACCAAAACGAGATTAGTCAAACAACCACTTTTGGTATTATGTCAGGGATTGGAGGTGCGCGCAGCGGTTTTTATTGTTGTTGGGCCGAACCTTGTGTTCGCCTCTATGGCAGGGGACACCCAAAAATAATTACCCATTTATAAAAAAAAGGACCAAATGATTATTGCTAATCCAGGCCTTGAAATCATCATAGTACAATGCTGTTTTAGGAGCCAGTCTATTCAGAATAACTTTCTTATCCACCTGCTGGAGTTTTCCATTACATTGGGGACAGCGGGAATAGATGGATACAGATTCTATAAGGTCAAACCTTTCCAGTACCGCATGGTACTGAAGGACAGCATTCTGAGACCTTATCCAGTATCCCCTTTGAATTATCGATCGTTTCAGCAGGTCCCTGTCCCTGGTCAGCACAATTCTATTTTCCCGGGCGGATATTTCCGCAATCTCTTTATCCTCATATGAATTGCTGTAGAGAGTATCAAATCCTCCTATCCGCAGGTATCTTGCAAGTTTTCCAAGATTCACATCCAGGATAAATATTGATGTTCTCAACGGCAGGGGTCTCAGTCTGGTGACATTTGTAATGTTCATGGATTCAAAAACAGGGTAAACTGAAATTCTGTCAGGAGGTTTAACCTGATATGAGAAATTAACAGATTCGCTGTTCACCAGAATAAGGTCTACCTCTGTATGGGGAACATTCTCCGATTCGATAAGGTCTTTTACCGTCTGACCCGGATTGGTTTTAACAGTAAAACTAACTTTTTTTTTATCTCCTTCTAAAAAATCATTGAGCTCTTCATAAAACCTGATTGTAGCCATTAATAAGTCATATCAACTATCAATCAAATCCCTATCTAAAAAATCGGGAAACATATAAAGAATCTGTCCTTCAGTAGAAACTTCCACATTGGCATGACCACGGGATGCAAGACTGTTAAGTATAGACTCCGTTTCTTCTATAGGTGCATCAATAAACAGTGCAGTCCGGGCAATAGTAACTTGTCCACCAGCCTTTTTTGCTGCCTTAAGTACTTTATTTTCCAATTCCAGTTTTCGTTTTTTGGCATTAGGTTTACTATCAATTATTTTTTTACTCTTTGCAGCCAGTTTTGTAATACCTCTAATAAGAGAGCCTGCTCCAAGAGCAACAAGAAGCCAGCTCCAAAAAGGAAAGCCCATGTGCATACCCATTCCTACAGAGGGGAATCCTCCAAAAAAAATAAATGGAATAGATATCATGATAATACCTGTAATTACTTCACCTATTGCGCTTTTTCTATGCCTTCCCATATTTTTATCCTATTATTTTCGTAATCAAGAGGTGGTGGCACGGCGCGCCGTGCCCTTACAATCTATCAGATTATTCCACTTTCCTCTACGGGTTTCTGCTTCTAATCCCTTGTTTAACAGACTCATATATTTCTGCCTGTCAATTTTTTCTGCTCCTAAAGATTCCAGGTGGGGTGTATAGAGCTGGCAATCGATCATTGAAAACCCCAATTGGCCAAGAATTTGTGCAAGAAAAATATATGCAGCTTTTGATGCATCCGTTTTAAGGGAAAACATTGATTCTCCAAAAAAGACAGACCCAATGGAAAGACCATACAATCCTCCCACCAGCTCATTATCATCCCATACTTCCACAGAATGTCCCCATCCAAGTTCATGAAGCAGGGTATATGCATCTTTCATTTCAGATGTAATCCATGTACCATCTTCATGTTTCCGGGGGATTCCACCACAGGAATTAATAACTTCCCTAAACTGATTATCCATAGAAAACGAAAACCTGTTTTTTGTAAAAGTACGCTTCATGGATTTTGAAATATGAATATTTTTTGGAAAAAGAACCATTCGGGGATCAGGACTCCACCATAAAATTGGTTCACCTTCCGAATACCAGGGGAAAATACCCTGCCGGTAGGCCGAAAGAAGCATACCGGGAGATAAATTCCCCTCCATACCAACAATACCTTCCGGATTTGCTTTGTTTACATCCGGAAACTGGAAATAATCCGTTTCATTAAAGTATGGAAAAGAAGTATCCATAAACTAATTTTTTACAGATATTACAATTTCATCATCTTTAATATATGCTATAGCTTTTCCACCATTTTTCAGCTTACCAAATAAAATCTCATCTACAAAAAAGTTTTTAACTTTATCTTCCACCATTCTTGCAATATTTCTGGCTCCAAACTCATATGAATAACCATGTTCAGCAATCCATTTTCTACATTCAGAACTAATTTCAAGAGTTACTTTTTTTTCAGTAAGTAATTCAGAAAATTCATCAATTTCTTTATCGACAATTTTTAGAATTATCTCATTTTCCAGTTTGTTAAATGAAATTATCTTATCCAGTCGATTTCTAAACTCTGGACTAAATGTCTTTTCAACGGCATCTGTAATTGCTTCATCTGTAATTTTATAGTTTCCAAATCCTATAAGATCTTTACCTATGTCTCTGGCTCCTGCATTACTAGTCATAATTAAAATTATATTTCTAAAGTCAGATTTTCTTCCATTATTATCTGTAAGAGTAGCATAATCCATTATCTGGAGAAGTATATTAAAAACATCCATATGGGCTTTCTCAATTTCATCCAATAAAAGAACAGCATGGGGTTCTTTTCTAACAAGATCAGTCAGAAGCCCGCCTTCCTCATAACCAACATAACCTGGAGGGGAACCAACCAACCTACTGACAGTATGTTTCTCCTGATACTCACTCATATCAAACCTGTGGAGTTTAACCCCAAGTGTTTCTGCAAGCTGTCTGGCAAGCTCTGTTTTGCCAACTCCGGTAGGGCCTGCGAATAAAAAGGATGCTACTGGTTTATCTTTTTTACTAAAACCTGCTCTAGATCTTTTTATAGCCTGTACTACGGATGCTATGGCCATATCCTGACCAAAGACAAGGTTCTTTAAATTATCACCAAGGTTTTGTAACTGATCTATCTCACTACTGGAAACAGTTCTTTCAGGAATACCTGCTATACGTGCTATAACTTTTTCAATTTCCCCTTCATCAATTTTTGAAGGTTCTTTATCTTTATCGTCTGTTCTGTAGGAAAGGATTTGAAGCCAGGCTCCGGCTTCATCAATAACATCAATAGCTGTATCCGGCTGATGCCGCTCCCTCATGTACTGAGAAGAAAGGGTTACAGCCGATTCAAGAGCTTTTTCCGTATATGTAACATTATGATAAACCTCGTACTTGCCTTTCAAACCATTAAGTATTTGAAGAGTCTCTTCTGTTGTTGTTTCCGGTACACTTATTTCCTGAAACCGTCTGGAAAGAGCACGATCCTTATCAAAACTTTTTTTATATTCAGAAAAAGTAGTGGATCCCATACATCTAAGTTTTCCTGTAGCAAGTGCTGGTTTAAGAAGATTTGAAGCATCCATTGTTCCTCCGGAGACAGCTCCTGCTCCTACAATGGTATGTATTTCATCGATAAAAAGAATAACCTTTTCTTCCTTTTTCAGCTCATCAATTATTCTTTTCATCCTTTCTTCAAAATCACCCCTAAATTTGGTTCCTGCAAGAAGCCCTCCCATATCAAGAGAAAAAATTCTATAACCTTTTAAAATATCAGGAACTTTGTCCTCTTCAATTCGGGTGGCCAGGCCTTCTGCAATTGCAGTTTTACCTACACCTGGTTCACCTATTAAAATAGGGTTATTTTTTAAACGCCTGCAGAGGACCTGGATTGTACGTTCAACAATTTCATCACGTCCAATAAGGGGTTCCAACTCACCATCAGAAGCTGCTTTATTCAGATTTCTTGTATAAAGAGAAAGAGCAGACTTGCGATGTTTTCTTTCATTTAAATCAATTCCTTCATCATCGTCTGAGAATTCTTCATCATCAGGATCCAAAAAGTAATCATCACCTGTTCTACTGATGGCTTTTAAAAGTAAGTACCTTGTAAGACCGGCTTTACGCATAAAATACGAACCATGAAGTGATTCAATATCAAAAACTGAAACAAGTATATCATTAAGATCAACAATATTTTTAGAAGAAGTTTCAGTGTGAAAAATTGCACTTTCTATTACAGATTGAAATCCTGCAGTCTGAACAGGTTCACGGTCTTCAATATAAGGAACCATTTTGGATAGATAAGAATCTATATCTTTTTTAACACTTTCAATATCAACCTGACAGTCAGTAAAGATACTTTTAATATCCTCAAAAAATAAAGCTACATGAATAATATGCTCTGGTGTAAGATATTCGTGTTTTCTCTCTTTTGCCTCAAGATATGCTGCATTTAATGCGTTTTGAACTTCATCAGATATTTTCAAGAATACACTCCAAAGGAAAATCTTTTTCCCGGGCTTTTTCCTGAACCTGCCAGACCTTTGTACTTGCAATATCCAGAGGATAAGTACCTACAATACCCTGACCTTTTTTATGAACATCCATCATTATTGTAGTTGCTTCTCCGGCAGATTTATGAAAAACATTCATTATAACATCAACAACAAAATCCATTGTGGTATAATGATCATTAAGAAGAATAACTTTATACAGTTCAGGTTCTTTGGGTTTAGTATCAACCCCTTCCTCCAAATCAGTGCCAATATTTATACCTGGAAAATCAGACATAATTTTACACCCCCTCTATCCATGACTGCCACCATAAAGATGATTATACTCATGAATAAGTTCAAGAGTTTTATCTTTACACTTGCCACAGACAGTACCTATTTCGGTCTTTTCCTGAAGTTCCTCATAAGTGCTAACTCCCCGTTTCACTTGATCTTCAATATCCTGATCTGTTACTTCCTTGCATTCACAAATAATAACAGCAGTGTTGCCCTTAAAGGGATTAGTTCTGTCCTGTTTTTCAAGATAATCATCAATAGCAGTTCTTAACGCTCTGTCTCCAAGGACAGAACAATGAAATTTATGATTTGGTAAACCACCAAGTTGATCTGTAATATCTGCAGGTGTAATTTTATAACCTTCTGCAAGAGTCATTCCTTTTACAAAAACAGAAAGAATTGAAGTACTGGCAATAGCACTGGCACAACCATAGGTTTTCCACTTGCAATCTGTAATGATATCATTTTCAACTTTTATGGCCACCAGCATTTCATCACCACAAGCCATACTCCCAACAGTTCCACTGCCGTCAGCATTGAACTCAGCTTCATCCATAAGTATGTTCCTGGGATTCATAAAATGATCTTTAACTGTTTCTGTATATACCCAATCAGATCCACCCATTATTTTTTCCCTTTTTGACTAATACGGGTCTCCGACACTTTGTGTCGCCCGTTTTATCTTATTTACTACTAAATGTTGACATCATCCGAATTTTTTCAATTATTCCAGGTAATATAGATAACACATAATCAACATCTTTTTCTACATTAAACTTACCAAAACTAAATCTTATAGAACCATGAGCATTCTCAATATCCACCCCTGTTGCAATAAGAACATGTGAAGGTTCAAGGGATCCTGTTGCACAGGCAGATCCTGTAGAAACAGCCACACCTGCAATGTCAAGATAAAGTAGGATAGATTCACCCTCTGCTCCAGGAAAAGATAAATTTAAAGTACCAGGTAAACGACTATCAATATCTCCATTGATATAAATATTAGAAATAGAATCCATTAAACCAATCTCAAGTTTGTTCCTTAGTTTATCCAGCCGCAAACTCTCTTCTTCCAGCTCGAGGTTTGCCATTTCTGCAGCCTTACCTACACCGGCAATACCCGGGCCATTTATAGTACCTGCCCGGCGACCATTTTCCTGATGTCCGCCATGAATTAATGAAGAAATCTTTAAACCATGTTTAATGAAAAGTCCGCCAACCCCTTTAGGTCCATAAAATTTATGACCGGAAAAACTTAAAAAATCCACTCCAAGATCAATAACATCTACCTTAATCTTGCCAAGAGCCTGAACTGCATCGGTATGCATTAATGCACCACTGGCATGAACTATTTTACTAATTTTTTTAATATCCTCAATTGTTCCAATTTCATTATTTGCAAGCATTATAGATACGAGAGCTGTTTTGTTATCAACTGCTTTTTCGAGCTTATCAATATTTACACGGCCTTTACTGTCAACACCTATAAATACAGCTTCCATCCCCTCTTTTTCAAGCTCTCTGACTGTTTCAAGAACGCTGGGATGCTCAATTACAGAAGTAATTACTTTATTTCTTTCCCTGGTAGCAGAAACTGGAAGAAATTGTTTTAAAACCATATTATTGGATTCTGACCCACCACCGGTAAATAATATTTCATCTTCCCGAGCATTTATTAATAGAGCCACCTGCTGCCGGGCCCATTCAACTCTGCTGGTGGATTCCCTCCCAAAAAAATGCATACTGGAGGGATTACCAAAATTCTTAAAACTATTAGTCAGCTCTTTTATTACTTCAGGGTGAAGTGGAGTTGTAGCATTATTATCCAAATATATTGTTTGTTCATTCATGTATTATTTTAATCTCCCTTTGAAATTAAAAATAATCACCATAGAGGTATTAGTCAAGATCTGATTGCTTGCAGTTGTATTTATCGGGACTATTTTCAATGCAATATCTATTAGCTGTTAATTCTGATTCTTTCCATAATTCCAAGTGAAGGTCTTTTACATTTCAACCAATCTCTCAAGTTCGCTGGTTAAGACCAATGGGATATTAATAAGTTTCCCATCTACAGTGAGATTTCTCATAGATATCCTGACACCCCTATCAAGGGTTTCGAGAACCTTTGCCATACTTTTTGATTTTACATTTTGCCCAGCCTTGACTTCTATGGGCAATATATGGTCATTCATCTGAATAACAAAATCTATTTCATAATTATTTTTAGCCCAGTAATAGAGACCTCCAGTATATGTCGCATTCAATTCCTGTAAAACATAGTTTTCAGCCATGGCCCCCTTAAATGGAATATTCTCACCTTGTATAATTTCCAGCAAAGATGAAACCGGATAATTGGACATTTTTCTAAGTAATCCAGTATCAGGCATATAAACTTTAAAATGTTTAGTATTTTCATACCCTTTTAAAGGCAGCTGGTATTTATCTACCATATTTACTTTATTCAAATAATTTCCGGTAATAATCCACTCAAGAGCATTTTCATATTCTCTTGCCCTGGCACTTTTATTAATTTCACTGTATTTAAATTTTTTGTTCTCTCTCGATAACTGAGATACAATGGAATTCCAGATAGCACCTATCTTTGGTACCATTAAAGATGGAGGATATTTTGAAAAATCCTTGTAATAGGCATTTATTATATTTTCCTGAACATTTTCGAGTTGCTCAAAGTCTCTGGTGTCTGTCCATATTTTTACTGCTTCAGGCATGCCACCTGCGAGATAATATTCACCAAGGAAATTGTTCAATTTATTGAAAATCGGTTTGGTAATTGGTTCGATCCTGTCTATGGATTCGATATAGTCTAAAAGCATATCCTGTTCTGATGCCATCAGGAATTCTTTGTATGTCAGAGGTTTAAGCTCAATTATTTCAACTTTGCCTACAGGAAAAGAAGCACCCCTGGACAAAGTTATACCTAAATATGAGCCTGCACCAATAATATAGTATTCTTCTGAAGCCTCACAAAAATATTTAAGTGAATTAAGGGCTTCATTGCTACTTTGTATTTCATCAAAGAAAATAAGGGTATGTTCCGGATCTATCTTTCTTTCAAATAAAATTGACAGCTCAAACAGAATCTTCTTTGGATCTTTTGATCTTTTAAATATGTCGCTGTAACTGGGTTCCAGTTCAAAGTTTACATAAAGGTAATCATTGAAATAATTCTCTCCAAAATATTTGATACTCCAGGTTTTTCCCACTTGTCTTATACCATTGATCAGGAGTGGTTTTCTTTTTTTCTGATTTTTCCAATTTAATAATTTTTTTTCAATAAATCGTTTCATTTTTACCACCTGAAAGTAATTATACAATAAAAACGTGGTAACATCACTTTTTTATAGGGGAAATATGTGATATTATCACTTTTTTTATATAGTTTAATTATTATAGACGATTAAACATAGCTTGATAGTTCATCTGGTTTTCTGGAAGGATGGGACTGAACCATCCCGGGTAATCCGGAAAGAGGTCTCCCAATATTTCTCATGTGAAAAGAGGGGGATGGCGAAATCTATAGACTTTCTATTTCATCACTGCTTAGTCCAGTGCTTTTTATTATAATATCCATAGAAACATCAGAGTCTTTAAGAACCCGTGCTGCTTCGAGAGATTTCTCATAGGCTCCAGCAACATGTGCATTGTCTTCACGAGAGAACTGATCTCTTATAAATTTTTCACGGGAGATTGCTTGAAATCTTAATTCTTTGTCGGTAGTAAATTTTTCGTATTTGTCATGAGCTTTCTGAAGGTCAATATCATCTTTTAACAATATTTTTAACATCTTACTATTCCGTCTTTCTCAGGTTGCATGGGCGAGCAACAAACGAAGTTTGTGACCAGCCTTCTTTTAAATATAACATCCATTTTCTTATTTTGCTACTGTTTCCCATTTTTTTTAAATTTGGGAAGTTCCAGGTAGTGTATTACAAGGTGATCTGTAAGAATATATTCTCTATCTTTCCCCTCGGTTTGCTCCTCCGTCCCCAACCTTGATGCTATAATTCTTGTTTCCGGTTTTTATATTCCAATAATTAAGAATCTGTATTCGATCTGCAACAGCCTCAGGAGACCATCTTATTGATTTAGCCAATTATTTACCAATTTATTAGCTTGCTCATCTGATAAAAAATTGCCAGATTCAATACTATCCAGTGAAGCACTAATTCTATTTCTCTGATGATCTGATATTTCAATCATAGGATCGAAACAGTATTTACGATCAAGAATATCTTTTACAAGACTCAAAAGATCTAAATCATCAATATTCTCAATAGATTCATGAAGTTGTTGACGAATTGTTACTGTATCCATAAGCAAATTATAGCAAGATAATATCAAAAAAACAATGTTAGATTCTCAAAATCTAGAATATTTATAATCTACTCTCCAGGTCCATAATACACAGAACGATCTTTACCACTTCTGTCAAAATGGGAAACCTGTATTTCGACAGGGAGAGAACGCCGGCCAAAGTCAGAGTCTTTATCTGTTCTGAATTTCAGAGTATAGGAACCTGAGGGTTTACTCCTTAAATGAGGAAGTATCTCACTAACACCAGTAGGGCTATAAAGCGGAAGAGTTAATCCTCCTGTTTCTTTACTTAAAAATTCCAGTTCAGGAGAAAAAACATCTTCATGAGTATAAACTGTATAAAAGACAATATCATTATTATTTAAATAATCCAGAGTTTCTGTAAGACTATAATTAGAAAAAGCTTCTCTGTTCAAACTACCCGATGAAAGGAAAACAACTGCTTTTCTGGAACCCCCTCCCATTAGCTGAGATGCAGCCAACCTGACTCCAAGATCAAAACTCCAGTTATTACTGTAATTTGGATTTTCTGAAAGTGCATCTTTAATATTGTCCATACCTGATCCCTGCTCAAATTCAAGAACAGGAATCTGTTCTGCAGTAACAATACTAAAAAGCCCACGTCCTTCCATAGCATCAAGAAGGTCCTTCACTGCATCTACTTTTGCTGTACCTGAATCCTTTATCGCAAAGGAACCTTCAACAAGATAGCTGATATCAACAAAATCTGATTTATTCCCTGCCGATACCATGGACATACTGTTATTGGTATAACTATCTTCTGCAAGCAAAAAATTATTCTCCTCAAGGCCTACATATTTTGATCCATCAACAGTACTTACAGTTAGTTCTACAAGAATATTTGGAAAATCATCTACAAATATCCTATCAATATTAAGATTCAGCCCGGTATACATCCTTGTAAAATCTGTTAGTAAAGTAACTTTATTACCATTGAAATCAATTGCAAGAATATTCCCATTAATATCCTTTACAGCCTTCATCAACCTTGCTGATGGTTCCAACTGAGCAAAAACCCTAAATGATTCGTCTTGAATATTAAAGAGTAAAATTCTAGTTCCATCGGCAATTAAATATTCATTTTCAGAATAGTTTGATATTCCCTCAGGAGT
>JAQIBN010000114.1 GCA_027859095.1 Spirochaetia bacterium
GATTATATTTTAGAGGATATTAAGGATTTTCTGGCAGTTTTACCAGAAAATAATGATTCAAACTGGGAAGAATTATTCAATATTTTAAAAACCTATAAAGGGACTGAAATTATAGACCGGGGACAATGGAAAAAAATTCTTAAAGGTCTTGATGTTGTTCGAAAAGAAAGAATTTTTGTATTGATGATTAAGCATATAGATAAGGATCCTCAGTATAATTATATTTCTATATTAAATCCTGATCGAATTGTTGATGATTATCTTAATAAAATAAGAACACAAACAGAAATGATATTACAAAAAATACTAAAAGAGAGAAGGGGTAAGAAGGTAGATGGTTTATTGATGGAAATTTTTGGGACTACAGCAATTTCCAGAATGAAAAATTATACTGAAAAAGCTAATTTAATCTTTTCAAAAAAGATGTTAGGTGGTTTTATTCATGTTGCTCCAGCTAACTATCTAAAAGCATTTCTCCTGGACTTTTTTAAGAGAGATATAAAAACCCTAATGGATTTAATATTAATACGTGGGAAATGGGCTACTGTCATTTCAAGCCAGCATCTATCTGATGCGTTCCACTCTATTATGGATGTTTCTGGAAAGCTAATTATTTTTGATGATGAACTTTCTGATGAAGGTGCTAAAGGGATTGCTTATAAAGCATTAATGTCAAAGTCAGACAGGGATAAAAATAGTATTTCAATTCTCAGATCACAATTAAAAGAGACTAATGATGATGTTTTAAATATGATTACTATAGCAGCCCAGAATTTGATAATAATGGGAAGAAGTTTGAAATCTGTTTTAGAAGACAAAGATAAAAAAGATCATGAAATGATTATAAACTGGAAAGAGGTTGAGAGTGTTACAGAACTTGATCTTAAAGTAGAAATAGCCAGAGTTTATAAAAAGATATATCATTTTGTGCAATTAATGCAGTTTTTTGTAAAAAAGAAGTAACACCTTGCGCAGCAATGTGTTATTTCTCGTAGGGGCAGTCCATAGGGTTGGGATACCAACCCTTGTGGCTGCCCTTTTTTCAATATATATATTTAATCCCAGTCATAATCGAAATCCCATCAACAGAATCGGCTGATGGTTCCCATGCAAACGTATCATTACCATCTCCGGCATTTACAGTTACAAAAGTTAATAAACTAAACCCTTCAAATACATTCCAGCTGAAACCTGTTGTTACTTGCGCGGAAAGTTCAATTGGGCTTATGATGGATCGTATTGATAAACTAATAGTAGATCCCAGTCCCAGTGAAACTTCAGGATAAATTAGCATGGCATAGGATCCTGCTTCTCCATCTTCCTCTGTCCAATTGAAGTAGGGGAGTATGACTGATTCCAGTCTTAAGGTAATTGAATTATCATAACCTGCTTCCATCATATGAAATAAACCAAAGCTGATATTAAATGTATCCTTTGCTATAAATTCAATTATTGTGCTGTAAAATTCAGGAATTGCTAAAGAAGTGTTTAGGTACCAGTCCGGACCAAAATTACCCTGGAGGCTTATGTATGGTCTATGAAAGGCATTTATTGAAAGAGCTTCTGTTGTCTCTGTATAAGTAATATCATAGGAGGATCTATCTGTTCCATCAAAATAATAGCCTGTTTCAATCTTTATACCACTAGCTTTAGTATATAATCTTATCCCAGCGCCACTCTCCTGTAATTTCCCTAATCCAGCGCTAACGGGTGGTGCGACTATCAGGCCTTCAATAAACGAAAATCTTCCCAGGGGATAGTTTACAGATGTTAGCCAAGTTGTTTCTGATCGTAATTCTGTTCCAGTTAGATTTATATATGGAGAGGTACTGCCAAAAATGACATCTCCGGAATTAAAGACAAAACCATCTCCCCATCCTAGCCTTGTTTTACCAATAGTTAATCTAAAGATTGGAAATTTCGCCTTTATATATGCCTTTTGAAGAATGAAACCCGGAATGCCCGATGAATCAGGATAGATAATGTCACCTGAAATATCTGCCCGTACATTTTTATTACCTGTAGATTTAAAAGATATTGCACCTTTTCCTGCCATAGTATAGGCCCAGTAAGAATTTAATGAGGTATCTCTTGTTCTTAATACTGTATTGTACAATTCCATATCGACAGTAATGCTGTTCTCAGCCATTAAAAAAGGTACTGCTGCAATAAGCAGCAGTACCATGATTATGCTCTTTACCATGAGAGTTCTTCCAATGAGAACATTTCATCGTCAATGGCAATATTTATCTTTAAGTCACTAATTATCATTATTGTTTCTGTATCAGTTTTCATTTTATCAGATATTCTTGTTTCTACAGCAATCATCCTTCCATCGATTTCCTCTACCTCAAGGGTTTCCATCTCTTTCAGGAGTCTTCCTGACTTGGTAAAATACTCTGCCTTCCATACAAGGAAAGTCTCCTTATCGATCCATACTTTTTCTTTGGGGTAGGGCACTGTTCTAACCTTTGCTGTCATTATTAAAACATAACATTCATTTCCATTTACATTTTCTTCACCCTCAAGCACTACATCGTACTGGGATATCCTGTCCTTTCCGCCTGTCATATCTTCATAGGATACATCAGACCCCAGCATGGATTGACGGAGCATAGAACCCTGCATCCTAATTAATTCCTCTGCATCAGGAAAGAAAAGGTAAAGTTCGTCTTCTGTTCTAAGTACTTTTTGACCTCTTTCCGCACGACTTGTAAACTCTATAAGGGATTCCTCCGTGCCTCTGGACCAGGAGTTAAAGGTGCTGACTTTTTCTCCAAATCTATCCTTAATTCTGAACTCACCACTTGCTTCGGATGTTTCAAAGACCTGAATCTCGTCTGCTTTTCTAATTATTTCTTCTCCGGTAATGGCAAATATTGTCACAGGAATTAAAAGTGACAGAAGAATCAAAATTGTTATTATTTTATTTTTCATATTATCTCTCCTCCTAAACATATCTTAGGGCTTCAACTGGTTCTATTTTGGCAGCTTTTCTTGATGGGATTAGTGTAGCAAGAGATGCAACAATAACAGAGTAGAAGAATACAAAAATTGTCTTACTAATACTCAATTTTGGATACATCATTCCGGAGATTTCAAAGTCTATACCCTGCATGGATTCAGTGAAATCGATCCCAGTTTTTCCCAGAATCAATGTAAAACCTATTCCCAAAGTAACACCAATAAAAGTTCCTATTATGCTTATGAACATTCCTTCAAGAAAGAAAAGTCTTACCAGTTCTTTCCCATGCATGCCCAGAGCACCAAGAGTTCCAATTTCCCTCATTCTTTCAAATATAACCATCATAGTTGTATTGATAATAACCGTACTTCCAAGTAAAAAGAAAATAAATGCCATAATGGTATATACTGTATTTGCCATCTCAATCATCTCATATGTTCCGCTGATCTCTGTAAAAGCCTGAACGTCGTAATTGATGGAAGTCTCTTTTTTCAGGGCTTCTTTGATTGCTTCTGCTGCTTCTAGTTCACTAACACCCTCTTTCACTTTTAAAATAACTTCCTGGGTATCTCCGTTCATCCTTAGGAAATAACTTATTCTATCAATTGGAGCCCAAAAATACTTTGCATTGAGTGCCGCTACTGGAAAGGTAAACAGACCCACAATTTCAAGAGTTATGGCATTTGTTCCTCTAGCTGCAGTTGTAGACATAATAGTCACCTTGTCACCAATTTCCAGTTTTAAATCCCTTGCCAGTACAGCACCCATCATCATCTCGTTTTTACCATTTTCCGGCAAATGTCCCATTTTTAAAGATCCTGCCAGATCGATAAAATCTGCTTCTTTTTTGAAATCGGCACCAACACCCATAGCCCCAAAATTTGTTCCCTCAATATAGAGATTAGCCGGGAAACTTGTTCTTGGAACATATACATCAACTTCTTCAATAGTATCGAGAACTTTTTGCACTGATTCAGCATCTACAGTCAGATGTACTGGATTAAAACGTTCATACTGTTCATAATTTTCATTTCTAATCCGGATTCCTCCGGTGTAATAGCTTTTAAGATTCGATTCCATATCGACTTGCATGCCTGCAATAAGCGAAAATAACATAACTATCGCCATAGCTGCCACACCGATAGCAACTCCCGAAAGAACAGATCTTCTTTTATTTCGGGATATATTTCTTAAGGCTGTCTTAGCCAGTTTTGTTGTCATTTTACCTCCCCCCTATATTTACTGATGTCTCAGACAAGATGGTATATCCATTTTAAGTGCCCTTTTTGTTGGGAAAAAAGCTACAAGTGTAGATATGAAAATCCCGGCAAAAAAGGCTATTCCCATAGTTTTAAAATTCCATGCTCCTCTTATAATGGCCTGAACTCTATAACCTATATCCATATCCCTGTATACATCACCATAATTAATACCATAGTTAACAATCCAAAAATTAATAACTATTCCCAGGATCACTCCCATTATTGAACCGATTAGCCCTATTCCCGCAGCCTCAAACATAAATGCAATTCTAATTTTTTTATCGGACATACCCAAAGAACGCATCATTCCCAGTTCTCTGATTCTTTCAAAAATTGCCATAAGCATGGTATTTGAAATTCCAACTGCTGCAATTAGGAATACCAGAAACAGAATCATAGATGTTCCTCCTCTTTTTGCCTCAGCAATGGCCAGATAATCAGCAGCCATTGATTTCCAGCTCATGACTGTCAGATTATCTTCATTTAATAGATTTTGTATACGAATAACTTCAGCATCGATATCGGCAGATTCGGGAAGTTTTATGTTAACTTCTGTTGAAGCCCCTTCCATGGCAAGATATTCATCTGCAACTGCAATAGGCATCATAATTAATGTTCTGTTTACATTTGGATTGGGACAGTTGACTATCCCTACAATCTCCATGTCCATGGCTTCATAAAAACCACCATTCCCTCTGGTAACGATTGTTATCCAGTATCCAAGTTCTGCTCCAATATCTTCTGCCAGCCATGACCCCATAACAACAGCATCTTCATCTTCTTCAGGAAAACGTCCCTGCTGAATAGTGCTGTCAAAATTAAAGACATCAAAATCTTTCTTTGGATCAATTGCAGTAACAATAACTGACATATTGCCATCTTCCCCAAAATCAAAACTATTTAGAATGAGATCTCCTGAAAACTCTATTCTTTTTGTAGCTTTAATTCCATTTTTATCAAGTTTTGAAATTATCGAATCAGGATCTGGAATATTGATGTCCAGAGGGCGTTGAAAACGATTTTCCCAGTAATCTTCATTCAGGACTCTTGCTGAAGCCGTTTCATACCATTTTAAATTCCTCACAGATTCAATTTCAAGACCAAGTAGCAGGGAGTCGATAAATATATACATCATCAATCCAAATGCAATGGCTCCTGCTGTAATTAATGTTCTTCGTTTATACCTGGTCAAATTTTTAAAGGCCAAAGAAATAAGAAATTTCATTATTCCCTCCTTTTCCTGTCACTTTGAATCTGCCCATCGTGAAGCATAACAAGTCTGCTGGCATAATCCATAACCATTTTATCGTGGGTCGAAAAAATGAAAGTAGTTTTATGTTTTTCGTTCATCTGTTTCATTAGTCCCAAAATTTCTTTTCCAGTATCAGAATCAAGATTAGCTGTTGGTTCATCTGCAAGAACAATCTCAGGATTTTTAATTAAAGCTCTTGCAATAGCAACACGCTGCTGCTGACCCCCGGAAAGTTTGCCTGGCCTCCTGTGTTCCATCCCTTGAAGACCCACTTCTTTTAAAATAGCCATTGTCCTGTCTTTAATTTCTTTTTCACCCAGGTTTAGAAGAGAGAGAACAAATGCAACATTTTCATATGCTGTTAAGACTGGAATTAAATTGTATGTTTGAAAAATAAAGCCCAGGTTTTCCCTTCTAAAATTTGTTTTTTCCTTCTTTTTCATTTTTGAAACAGCTACATCTTTGATGGAAATCTCCCCTTCATCCATCTTGTCAATACAGCCGATTAAATTGAGAAGAGTTGTCTTCCCTGAACCTGAAGGACCGGCAATAGACATAAACTCACCCTTTTCAATATTCAGGCTTACACCTCTAAGTGCATTTACTTCTGTTTCACCGGTTTTGTAGATTCTTTTAACATCTTTTACAGCAATCATAAATCTCCTCCCTCGTTTTCCTTTTTAATTGTGTCAATCTTATCCAATGCGGCCATACCCATGGTCGAGCCAATATTCATACTGTCCAGAGCTGAAGAGGGGAGTACCATCAGCGACCCTTTCTGCCTTAGGCCCTCATAGGCCATGTTCATAGCTCTCAAATGAAGGGCTGTTGGGTTGTCTCTGTAATGCTCGGCAGCCTGTTCGAATTTAGCGGCAATTTCCACCTCTGCGCTTCCAAGAATTACCCTCGATTCCTTTTCTCTTTCAGCCTGAGCAACCTTGCTCATTGCATCTTCCAGATTTTCGGGAATGACTATATCTGTTATCTCCACTGAGAGTATCGATATTCCCCAGGAATTTGTTTTTTGATCCAGCATCTGTTGAATTTCATTACAAATTAAGTCTCTGTCTGAAAGCAGGGTAGCAAGCCTGTTTTTCCCAATAGAAGCCCGCAGGGCTGTCTGGGCTGATAGTGTAATTGCTTCGAGGAAATTTTCCACTTCAAGTACCGCCTTTTGGGCATCCCAGATCATCCAGAAGGCAAGGGCATCTACATGTACAGGAACTGTATCTTTTGTAAGAGTTTTTTCTGCACTGAAATCGGTGGCTCGAATACGGGTATCAATTTCCCTTGCGATCCTATCAATTACAGGAAAAATGAAGAATATTCCTGGACCATGAACCTTTTTGAACTTCCCCAGGCGGAGTATAACTGCCTTGTCCCATTCAAGTATTATCTGGAAGGATGGTGAAAGTATGAGTCCCAAAGATATAATAGCGAACATTGGGTAAAGACTGCTTAGTTCTCCCAAAAGCATACCGGACCATATTAGAATAATCATCATAATTGAGCTGGACCAGAGGGGCAGAGCCATTAGAAGAATACCCACTCCAATTATGCTTCCAGTTGTTTTCCCCATTATAAGGGGCTCTATGGGGCCTACAAATACAGTTTGGACAAGAATGGCAAGTCCAAAAAATAGAGCCAGTATCATGAAGGAAAATACATTGAATACATAATCCTTCTTCAGAGTAAAACCCTGAATATTCTTTATTCTGTCGAATTTATTGCTACTATATTTCATTTCTTTTCCTCTCTGCGCATATTATGCAGATGTTCAATTAGATCTTCCAGAGTAAATCCATATGCTCTGGCATTGGAAATGTAAGGGTGAGTCAGTTCAGAAAGTATCCTTTCTTTCTCTACTTCAGTTAGTTCAATTTTTTTATTGCTTATGAAGGTTCCAGTACCCTGCTGGGTGTTTACTATTCCCCGTATCTCTAGTTCATTATAGGCTCTGGCCACAGTATTGGGGTTGATTTTAAGTTCTACAGCAAGACTTCGAACAGTTGGCAGCTGATCTCCGTTTCCAAGTCTTCCATCTACAATAGCCATTTCTACCTGAAGTATTACCTGTTTATAGAAAGGTACTCCACTCTTTGGATCCAGGCTGAACTTGAGTGTTGGGTTAAGTTCTGTTACCATCCATGCCTCTTCTTTTTGTATATATTGTATTATAGTATTAGTACAATATAAATATATTACATAGGTACATTGCTGTCAAGAAAAAGTTTTTAAATCTTTACAAATTATTTATGGAATGAGATGACCCTTATTTATGATCAATTTTAATTTATTGATTACAATTCAGAGTTTTTTGACAAATTCCAAATATAAGTGTACACTAAGTGCATGGCAGTTAAAACAATTACAATCGATATGGAATCATACTCACTTTTGGCCTCAAGGAAGCGGAGTGGGGAATCATTTAGTAAGGTTATTAAAAGAACTTTGGGAGAAGAAGGTAAAACAGGGAAAAACCTTTTACTCCATTTAAAGGATCTAAATACTTCTGATGAGTTTCTTGATCATATGGAAGATGTTGCTGCTGAAAGGAAGGCAGAATATCCTGAGGATGTTAATCTCTAATGCTTTTAGATACTTGCTTTTTAATAGATATTCTGCGTGAATCAAAAAAAGGTATAGAAGGATCTGCTATTAAGAAGTTGCAGGAACTGGAAGGTTCAATTCTTAATATTTCATTATTTACAGTTTGTGAATTAATGGGGGGTGTTGAAAAATCATTGAATCCTCAAAGAGAGCGCAGTAATGTTGAATTTTTACTTGAGCATTTAAGAGTTATATATCCTGATACCGGATTTGCAGTAAGTTATGGAGAAATTTATGGATATCTTGCCAGAAATGGAATAATGATACCACAAATGGATCTTCTAATAGGGTGTCAGGCAAAGATATTAAATATGCCGCTGATTACCAAAGATGTGGAACATTTTAAACGCATTAAGGGATTGGTTGTTGAGTCTTATTAGTATAACTATTGAGATTTTTACTAAAATATAATATATATCGTTAGAAATACTTTATGGATTTTTATCCTGGAGAAACATGTGCCTGAAGACCTTAATAACTTAAATCCAGAAGTTCAAAAATATTCCAATAAATTTATTAGAACTATTCTAATAATACTTGGAACTATATCAGTATTATTAGGGCTTATTGGAATAGTTTTACCTCTTCTTCCCACCACACCATTTCTGCTCCTTGGGGCTGCAAGTTATGCAAAAAGCTCTGATAAGTTTTACAAATGGTTGATCACAAATAAATTGTTTGGTAGTTACATAAAGAATTATAGAGAGGGTAAGGGCATCCCTGTTAGAATCAAGTTTACTGCTCTAATATTTCTATGGGCAACAATACTAACAACAGTAATATTTTTTATTCCGATTATACCTGTTAAAATTCTGCTTATTGTAATCGCTGCAGGGGTGACAATTCACATTTTAAAACTACCTTCTTTAAAAAGAAAATAAACTATGACCAATATTCAAAAAAAACTTGTAAATTCACCTGTTTGCAGTTAGTGTAAAGATGTAATAAATATAAATTTTTGTGGCTGGTCGCAAACAAGTTTGCCTGGTCACAAACAAGTTTGTTGCTCGGCTATGCGGCCAAAGCTGCTCGCCAATGCAACCAAAGGAGGTGTTGAATGAAAACACTAATAAAGAATGGGACTGTAGTTACAGCAGGTGATACCTTTAAAGCGGATGTCCTTATTGAAAACGAGAAAATTTCTCTAATAGGAACCAATCTTCAGGCAAATGGTGCAGAAATAATTGATGCCAAGGGTCTTTTTCTAATGCCTGGTGGAGTTGATGGACATACGCACCTTGATATGCCTTTTGGCGGAACAACAACGGCAGATGATTTTTTTACAGGTCAAAGAGCTGCGGCATTCGGGGGAACTACCACCCATGTGGATTTTGCTCTGCAGCAGAAGGGAGAGACTCTACTTCATGGTGTTGATATGTGGAAGAAAAAGGCAGATGGGAAGGCAGTTATTGATTACAGCTTTCATATTGCTGTGACAGATCCCGGTGAAGCAGTTGTTAAGGAAATTGAGAAACTTCCTGCAGCTGGAATAACAAGTTTGAAGGTTTTTCAGCAGTACAAGGGTTTATTTATGGTAGATGATACTACCCTTTATCAGGTAATGCAGGCAGCAAAAAAAGCCGGTGTTCTTACCATGATTCACTGTGAAAATGGAGATGTAACAGATATTGTTACAAAAGAACTTATTGCAGCCGGAAAAACAGATGTTAAGTATCATCTGGAAGCTCATCCAAGAGAAATTGAAGCTGAAGCATCCGGAAGAGCAATCGCAATTGCCGGTGTGACAGGGGCAAAGCTGTACATTGTACATATGAGCTGCCAGGATTCCGTTATGGAAATGAAGCTGGGAAGAGAAAGAGGCTACAAGGTAATGGGTGAAACCTGTACCCAGTATATGTTTAAGTTTGAAGATGATATGAGGGTTCCCGGTTACGAAGGTGCAAAATGGGCATGTGGTCCTCCTGTTCGAACACCGAAAGATGCAGAGTATTTATGGAAATCTCTTGCTGATACAACATTGCAGTTTGTTTCCACAGATCATTGTTCCTTTGATTTTGAAGGTGGTAAGGATGGAAATAAACCCGGTAAAGAATTAGGTAAGGAAGGATTTCATAAAATACCAAACGGTATTCCAGGAATAGAAGATAGAATGCCTGTTATGTACCACAATGGTGTAAACGCTGGCAGATATAATATAAATAGGTTTGTTGCTATTACAGCTACTAATCCTGCTAAGGCTCTGGGCATGTATCCACAAAAAGGAACAATTTCTGTTGGTTCTGATGCAGATATAGTTCTTTGGGATCTTAATAAGGAACATACAATTTCTGCTAAAACACATCATATGAATGTGGATTATAACGCCTATGAAGGGATGGCAGTAAAGGGTTGGCCGGTAAGGACCATACTTAGGGGTAAAAGCATTGTTGTTGATGGTGAATGGCAGCAGGAAAAAGGTGCAGGACAGTTTATAAAATGTCATGAAGGTGAATTTTTGTAGGATATTTCGTAGGGGCACAGCGCGCCGTGCCTCTACGTGTTTTTAGTCTCCAGTTAGATCATGTTATTTTTTTACAATTTTTTCATCTTTAAATTCACGACCCCATCCTGTCATAATGGAGATGAGCATAACAACAAATAATCCTATTCCATGGAAGAAAAACGGCATAGCTTGAATCATATTGAAATCACTTGCTACAATACCTGTACTCATGGCAATACCAAGTGCAAGCATAACACCAGGATTGTATGGAACAAACATAATCGTACCTGTTGCAATGGCATCCATTATGTTGGCATTTCTTTTTGGTGCAAGATTGTGGCGGTCTCCCAGATCTTTTGCTAATGGACCAATAGCAACTATTGAGCGGGCAGATCCGGCTGTAATAATATTACCAAGTATTGTTAATACAAATATTGAAAGCTCTGCATTTCGTACTTTTTTTGTAAATGGAGAAACCTTATCCAGAATAAGCTGAAAAAGCCCTGCTTTTTCAAATATTCCAACAAGACCTAACAGCAGCATGGTAAACATTATAATTGGAAGCATTCCGTTAATTCCATTATAAAGAATTCCTCCGAATTTTTTTCCAACAACATCAGCAAATAGGATATCAGTTGGTTTTAGTAGCCCGGCTACTAATCCAAGGACAATTCCCATTGCATTTGAAGTCATTAGAGCAGTTATAAGATGCACACCTTTGTACATCATAAAAATGAGTACTGCAGGTATAATCATCATTATAAGACCTTTTGGAGATACGTTCTTGGCTAATTCTACTGCTGAAGATGTATCAGCCTGCATACTTATACCTAAAATTATAAACATTATTACAGAAAACCCAGCTGCCACAAATGCATATTTTAGTCGGCTCTTTACAACTTCTTTAATTTCAGCACCCTGCGTAAATGCAGAAGCAATTGTTGTATCTGAAATTGGTGCAATATTATCTCCAAAAAATGCACCGCTCATAAGAGCTCCAATCATAAGAAGCGGACTTGCTCCAAGACCAACTCCAACAGGGAGCATTAAAGGGCCTATTGCCGCTATGCTTCCACCGGAAGTTCCTGTTGCAGTTGAAAACAGTGCAGCAACAATAAATGTTATCAATGGCAGAAATGCACCGGAAACTCCAACATTTACTCCAAGCCATACCAGACTATCTACAAGGCCTGATGACTGAAGTAGTTTTCCCATAATTCCTGCAAGGATCCATGCCAATGCCATAATTGCTACCATCCGGCGTGACATACCTCCCAGAAGTGCTTCTGATGCTTTTGATGGTTTTTTTGCAAGAACAATTGCAACTAACATTGCAGCCAGGCAAGCTACCCAAAGTGTTTTAGTGTGGACCCACCCAGTTAGTACAAGAGTAAGTATTACACCAAGCAGTGTTAATAATGGCAGAAATGCCCCAAACATACCTAACCTGAATTCCAATCGATTAGATTCCTTATCCATTCTCTCCTCCAAAAATTTGTTTCGTATATCCGAATAAAACAACTTTCGAATATTTAAATATTGACAAATATATAATAGCATAGTAATCTTAAGCATGCAAGTTTTTTTTAAAGAGAAAAATCTATGATATATTTCCTTGCAGGAATACTAACTCTTCCCTTAACAACAGTTCTGACTATCACTGGAGTTGGTGCTGCTTTTGTACTGATTCCTGTTTTTACAGCTCTTGGTATTGAACTTCATGAGGCAATGGCAGTTGCACTATTATTAAATTCACTGGCAATGATTTTTGCCTCTTATAGATATGCCAGAAAAAAATTAATTTTATGGAAAATTTCAATTCCTCTTATTATAACCAGTGTTATAACTGCCCCTATTGGTGCCCGGTTAAGTTATTATGTAAATAATGATCTTCTAAGAATTTGTTTTATCTGTTTTCTCCTGTTTGCGGCTGCAATGATGTTCTTCTATCGATCAAACAAGTCTGAGTTTGATAAAGTTTCAAATTTAACGCTGAAGGGTTCTTTAATTAGCGCTGTCTCAGGGTTGATCGTTGGGTTTGTTGGGGGTCTGATAGGAGTAGGTGGAGGAAATATAATACTGCCTGTTCTTATAGCCCTTGGAATAAAACCAAAAGAAGCAGTTGGGACAACGGCTCTTATAGTTATCTTCTCCTCAATGTCAGGTTTTATCAGTCATCTTGGATTTGGAGATCTGGATTTGCTTTTTGTTCTAATTACAGCAGGGGCTTCTATTCTTGGAGCTGTTATTGGATCCTGGTTAATGACTGATAAATTGAAACCAACAGTTATAAAAAAGATTCTTGGAATTATTCTAATTGCGGTAGCTATTAAAATGATAATTAACCTAATATAAAGGATATAAACTATGAAAACAGAAAAAATTGAAGATATAAGAAAGGAGCTTCCTGCTTTAAACAGTTGTGTTTATTTAAACACAGGTACAAATGGTCCGCTCTGCCGGGCAACTGCAGAAATAATGAAAGCAGAATCGGAAAAAGAATACCTTGAGGGCAGATATCTTCCATTTATATCTGAATTGTACAAAGATATGGATGAAACCCGTAGATTGGTTGCGGATTTTATTGGTGCGAACTACGAAGAGATTGCTCTTACTCACACTGCAACCGAAGGAATGAACCTTATTTTATGGGGGATAAACTGGCAGCCTGGAGACGAGATAATAACCACAAACAGAGAACATGTTGCAAGTCTTGCTCCCATAGCACTAATTAAAAGCAAGTTTGGTATTAATGTAAAATATGTAGAAGTTGAATATGGTGATAATTATAACGAACAGAAATTTCTTAATAATTTTAGAAAAAGAATTACACAAAAATCAAAACTTCTGGTAGTTTCTCATGTATCATTTTCTACAGGACTTACATTCCCTTTGAAGAAGCTTGCAAAAATTTGTCACAAAAATAATATGTATATTCTGGTAGACGGAGCCCAGGGTGCCGGTGCAGTTCCATTGGATGTACATGATTTTGATATAGACTTTTATTCACTTGCCGGGCGAAAATGGCTTCTTGGTCCCGAGGGTATTTCTGCACTCTATGTGGCCAGACACAGGATATCAGAGATAGACCCTACTTTTATCAGTCCATCATCAATAAGGGACAGACATGATCTGGATATTGAGTCTCCATTTATTATTCCTGCTCCCTATGCAGCCAGGTTTCAAACTGCTACAGCTATAAACAGACCTATTTTACTGGGATTTAAGGAAGCACTCATTTTTCTTACAAAAGATGTAGGAAAAGAGTGGCTGCTGGATAGAATTGAAAATCTTGTATCCTATCTCCGTGAGAAACTGGAGCTGGTACCGGAAATAACCATTGTTACGCCAAGGGGAAAGGAAGGGGGATTTATTCATTTTCTTGTTAATGGTCGAGAGCCTGGTGAGCTTTGTTCACTTATGAATGAGAGGAAGTATATGATCCGTCCGGTCCCTAGCCAGCATCTCCCTGCACCAATAAGAGTATCAGTGGGTTTTTACAATACAAAAAGTGAACTTGATGGGTTAGTTAAAAATATTGTAGATCTTATTCAAAATAAGACATAATGTTATGTGTACTTATATTAGATAAGAGCTGCTTTTAAAACTATTCCTTGTGAGGCCATAATAAATCTGTTATGCTATGTTCATACTTTCGATAAAAGGAACTATTGTGGCAAATAATGATCGTGCAAAAAATGAGCTTCGTGCAAATATTCTAAAGGCATTAGCCAATCTAACACGGGTTTGTATAATTGAGCATCTTAAAGATGGTCCTCACAATGTTTCCGATCTTTCTAAAGAACTTGGAGAGTCTAATTCTATTACCTCGCGGCATCTGGGTGTATTGAAAAGTGCAGGACTTATAGAAGATAAAAAGGATGGAACTACAGTAATTTATTCTCTGGCAAGTGACGGAATTTCAGATATATTAGACTCTGTAGATGAAGTAATAAAAAGAAACTACGAAAAATACAAGGCTTTTTTTCAATAATAGTAGGGGCAGGTCGCGACCTGCCCCTACGAATCAATTATTGCAAATAAATTACGGTTTATCGTATTTCCCAACAATAATATCGTGTTTATTGGGGGCTTCCTCTTTCCATATGGTTTTACTACCCTTTCCGAACTGGTCTTCTTCCTTGAAAAGAATCTTCCCCGGGGTTATACAGTCGTATACAGGACAAACCTGCAAGCAAAGTTGACATCCGACACATTTTTTTTCATCAATTGTAGGTTTTCTGTTTTCATTATCCCAGTCAATTGCCTGATGAGCTGCGTCAAAACAAGATATATAACATCTCCCGCAGTTTACACATTTATCATAGTCAATCTTTGGCAGAATTTTAAAGTCTCTTTCTATGTCATCTGCAGGTATTATATTTTTAAGGGCAATGCCTACAAAATCTTCAAGTTTTTCAAAACCCTTTTCTGCAAGGTATATTGACAGTCCGCTTATCATATCTTCTACAATCCTGTAACCGTACTGCATTACAGAAGTAGTGAATTGTACATTGCTGGCACCGGTCATAATGAATTCTGCTGCATCTTCCCAGGTTTCAATCCCACCAATTCCACTTAAAGGTATTCCCTGTAGTTCCTTATCTTGTGCCATGTTAGTAATAAATCTTAGGGCAATGGGTTTTGTCGCTTTACCAGACAGGCCTGAAATTGAAGATTTACCATTTACAACAGGCAGAGCGGTATAGTGGTCAAAATCCATTCCTGATATTGCTTTTATTGTGTTAATTGTTGATATTGCCTGAGCTCCTGCTTTTATGGCTGCTATGGCAGGGATCTCCATTTTTTCAATATTTGGGGTCATTTTAGCTATAAGGGGTAGATGAGAACCTCTTCTGGCAGCTTTTACATATTTATCAATAAGTTCAACACTGGCACCAACATCAGAACCCATGCCTTCATATGTCATCTGGGGGCAGGAGAAATTGAGTTCCAGCATATCAATGCCAAGTGCTGTGTAGTCTCTGGCCATCTCTTCCCAGTTATCTTCGTCCATTCCCATAATAGAACCAATAATAAGCTTATTTGGGTAATTTTCTTTAAGTTTTCTCATTGCATCAAGATTATCCTGATAGGGTTTGTCAGAAGTCTGTTCCATATTTTTAAAACTTATAAATGGTGTTGCCTCTTTTCTTGGAACATCAAACCGGGGGGAACATTCTTCCGGGATTGTTGTAGTCAATGTTTTATAGAATACACCTCCACCACCAGCCTCCAGGAATTTAGCACACATTTCATAAGTACCGCTAACAGGAGATGAAGACAGGAAAAAAGGGTTTTCACATTTAAAACCCAGAAAATCAATTGAAAGATCTGCATGTTTAGCCATTATTATTTTCCTCCCTCAGGATGCATAGGCGAGCAGAAAGCTTGCTTTCGACCAGCCTTTGTTAAGTATTCTTCAATACTTATGGCAGCAATTTTACCGCCCTGTACTGAGTTTACAACTGTTTTTGTTGAATCAATGTCTATATCTCCTGCAACAAAAATATCAGGGACACTTGTTGTTCCATTTTCCAGGCTTGTAATGAAATTATTTTTATCAAATCCAATTCCTTCTATTACTTTGGAAAAATCTTCTGGCTGCTGACCAATGGCAAATACAACTGTATCTGCTTCAATTTTCATAGCGGATTTGCTTCGTGTTCCATTTGCTTTAACTGTAGTTAATTTCCCATTTTCGCTTTCAAATATAGATGGGGATAATGTAAAGGCAAAATTAATACCCAGAGATTCTGTATATTCCAGCTCCTGTCGGTTGGCTGGAGCTTCTTCCCTGGTTCTTCGGTAAAGAACAGTAACAGATTCAGCATCATTTAAACGTGCTGTTGTTGCACAGTCCAGAGCGACATCTCCTCCGCCTATTACTACAACGTGCTTACCAGCATTAAAACTAGCATCATTTGATCGTGCTTTTGCAAGATATTCAACAGCAGTTGTCACTCCTTCCAGTTCTTTTCCAGGAATTGGAAGAGTTCTTGTTATCTGCATCCCTGCTCCAATCATAATTGCTTTATAGTCTTGTTTTCGTATTTCATCCAATGAAATATCTTTTCCAACCTTTGTATTGAGTTTTATCTCTACACCTAATTTTGTGACATATTCAATTTCTTCATCTACTACATACTGAGGAAGTCTTGCGGGCACTATTCCATAGGAAAGAACACCCCCTGCTTTTTCTTTTTCTTCAAAAATTGTTACAGGATAGCCTTTCATTGCCAATGTTGCTGCTGCAGAAAGAGATGCAGGGCCGGAGCCTATCATTGCAACTTTCTCTTTAGTTGCTTTTGGAGGATCGAGAACCTGGAAATTAGTTGATTTTTCATAATCAGTAACAAAGCGCTGAAGTCTTCCAATTTGTATAGGTTTATCAATACCAGAACGTTCACAAGCACCTTCACAGGTTTTTTCGTAAGGACATACACGTGCACAAACTCCACCCAGTATATTATTTGATCGAATAATTTCTGCTGCACCCTTGAAATTTCTAAAACGTATAGCTCTTATAAAATCACCGGGGTTTGTATCTGCCGGGCAACCTTCACTGCATGGTGGGTTGTAACATAACAAACATCTTGCTGCTTCCTCCATGGCTAAAAAGGGTGTAAAAGGAGGTACTGTTTCTTCCAGATACCCCTGGGTTGGTTTTAAGGATATACCCGCTTTAACACCAACATTATTAGAATCACTCACTATTATCCTCCTGCAATAAAGTAGAGACGCAAAAACACGGTTATTTTATTAGAGTATTTACCATGCTTCATAGTTGTAAGGGGATATTCTATCCTAAGTATTAGTACAAGTCAAAGAAATTATTGTGATTTGGAAGGTTCTGGGTGTTTTGTTTCCTTCTGAATAATATATACTGAGCTTACTACAATAAAAATTCCTATTAGTGTTGTAAGCCCGGCTTGTTCTCCAAGAAAAATTACAGCAAAAAATAATCCAAATACAGGGATTAGCAGTTTATAGGACGTTGCGGTAGTTACTGGCATGTGAATAAGAGCCTTATTGAATATCAGATATGTAAGGGATGTGCCGATGATACCCAGATATAAAACCAATAAGATGGATAGTCCTGGCAGTGCTAATAACTGGGTGGGACTCTGACCCCGTAAGATATTGATTATAAAAATGAAGAAAGTTCCGGATATCATTGAAATCCAGGTAGGAATAATACTTCCGTATTTTATTGCATATTTCTTAATCAGAATACTATAGAGGCTTAAGACAAGTGAGGCTCCCATAAGAAGAAGATTACCTAGAACAGCTGTTCCTCCCAGATCAAATGTTTTGAAATTACCGTTGGTAACTACCAGAATCATTCCAGTAATCCCTACTGCCACTCCCAGTATTTTTTTCTTTGATAATGCTTCTGCGATTAGAATGGAACCTAAAATAGCTGTAAAAATTGGTTGTGTATTGGTTAAAAGAGCCCCATTTATGGCAGTAGAGAGTTTTATACCGTAAAATAATCCAATTGAAAACAGTGTTATTCCAATAAGTCCCAGTAAGGATATTGATACAATTTCACTAGGTGCTGGTTTTGTTTGTTGTTTTCTTAATTCAGCTATAAAGAAAGGTGTAAGAGGTATGAAACCTAAAAAATATCTGTAAAAAGATAGAACAAGGGGATCCAAATCAACAACAACGTATTTTATTATTGGATAGAATGTTGCCCATATAATCATTACAACAATCATTACCGGCGGCCAGTAGCGATTTTTATCTGTCAAACTATCCTCCTGTGCAAGTAAGGTGGGCAAGTCTCAAAGGGTTTTTAAAAAAGCCTTTGAGACTTGCCCACCGTACGTATATAATAAGACAAAATGTGATTTAGTTCAACAATCCGGGAGGAATTGCAGTGGAAAGCCCGACCAGTGAATCAAAATGTGGTATTTATTAACATATCGGGGGCACGGCCAATATAAGAACGTTTAATATCAGTTCCAAAATATTTTTCTTGACGGAGGCAAAAACGGGGGCTATAATCAATCTTTATATCTTTTCTTAGGATAATAGGAGAAATTAATGTCCAGAATTGTTAAATGCGCGCACATTCAGGCTTCGAACCCTAAACACGATGGCACTGTAGCTGAGATTAAAGAGGCAATGATACAGAAGCATATCCCTCTAATAGAAGAAGCTGGAGAGAAAGGTGTTCAGATACTCTGTCTTCAGGAAATTTTTTATGGACCATACTTCTGTGCAGAACAGGATATTAAATGGTATGAATCTGCAGAACCTGTACCTGGTCCAACCACTGAACGTATGGCTGAGTATGCAAAAAAATACAACATGGTAATGGTTGTTCCTGTATATGAAAAAGCACAGGAAGGTGTTTATTATAATACAGCAGCAGTTATTGATGCTGATGGTAGTTATTTAGGCAAAATGAGAAAAATACAAATTCCTCATACATGGCCTGGATTTTGGGAAAAATTCTATTTCAAACCTGGTAACATGGGATTTCCTGTATTTCAGACAGCATATGCAAAAATTGGTATATTTATCTGTTATGACAGACATTTTCCTGAATCTGCCAGGTGTCTTGCTTTAAATGGAGCAGAAATACTTTTTAATCCTTCTGCTACTGTAGCTGGGAAGTCTGAGTATCTTTGGGAGCTGGAACAACCAGCACAGGCTGTAGCTAATGGTGTGTTTATTGGTGCAAACAACAGAGTTGGTACTGAGAAACCATGGGAATTTGGTCAGTTTTATGGATCAAGTTACTTTGTAAATCCTCTTGGGAAAATTATGGTTAAAGGATCCAGAGATAAGTCCGAAGTTGTTGTAGCAGATCTTGATCTTGAATTAATTAGAGAAGTTAGAGATGGATGGCAGTTTTTTCGAGATAGAAGACCTGAAATGTATGGAGAAATTTGTCAATCATAGAGAAGGAAGGCTATTAGGTTGAAGGCTGTTAGGGAAGATAGCGGAGCTATAGACTGCCCTAATAGTCTAAAAGCCTACAGCCTAATAGCCTATAATGCTTCGTCATTCTTTATTTAAAAACAAATGTATGTAATTTCGGGACTGTGGTGGGTGTGTTACACAAAATCTACTGCCCGATAAAGTATGGAGGAAATATGAGCGAAAACGGACAAAACACCGGATGGGTAATTTATCCAATCGGTAGCAAGCCTAAAATGGGCCTTGCAATACTTCTGGGTCTCCAGCAGTACCTGACAATGTTTGGTGCAACTGTACTGATCCCTTTTATTACTGGTGGCGCAATGGGTATGCCTCAGACTGAACTGGCACTGCTTATTTCGACAATGTTTTTTGCCTCAGGAATTACAACCTTAATTCAGCAGTCCCCTCTTGGGAATAAATTGCCAATTATTCAGGGTGGTACTTTCTCGTTTCTAGGTCCTATGTTTGCCATAGTTGGTATGGTTGCAGCGGAAGGTCTTGGATGGCAGATAATGATACAGCAGGTAAGTGCAGCAGTAATGTTTGCATCTATATTTGAAATCATTCTTGGTTATACAGGACTTATGGGTGTTGTAAAGAAAGTAATCAGCCCTCTGGTTATTGCTCCTACAATTGCAATGATTGGACTTGCTCTTTATGGAATCGGTGCTCCCTGGATGGCTGGTAACTGGGTGATCTCTATTGTTACTCTTGTTGCAATGATTCTTTATTCTCAGGTTTTTTCAAGAAAATCCAAGGTTTTCATGTTATTTCCTGTTCTTCTTGCAATTCTTACAGGTTGGGGACTGTCCCTTATTGGAACACTTGCAGGATGGATTCCTGAAGGTAATCCAGCTAACTTAACCAGTGGTGTTGAACTTATTAGAACAGCTCCATGGTTTTCTCTAAGACATGCACTTCCATTTAAATGGGGATTCCCAACATTGAACGCAATTACACTTGCAGGTTCTTTAGGAATGCTTGCAGGTTACTTAGGTTCTATGGTTGAATCTATTGGTGACTATTATTCTTGTGCAAGAATGGCAGAAGCTCCTGTTCCTACAGCAAAAATGATCTCAAGAGGTCTTGGTGCTGAAGGTTTGGGTTGTTTTATTGCAAGTTTATTACAGACAGGTAATGGAACTACTTCCTATTCAGAAAATATTGGATCAATTGGTCTTACTCATGTAGCCAGTCGACGTGTAATTAGAGCCGGTGCTGTAATTATGTTGATTCTACCTATGTTTGGTAAGTTTGGTGCTTCTCTTGCAACACTTCCTCAGCCTGTAATTGGTGCTATGTTTGTTGCAATGTTTGGTCTAATCTCTGCTGTTGGTCTTTCTAATTTGCAGTTTACAAACCTTAACAATTCACGAAACCTTTTTATTGTTGGTCTTGCATTCTTTGCAGGATTAAGTTTTCCTGCACACTTTAGTGCAGCAGCAATAAGCTGGGGCGAAGCTGGAAGCGCTGTAAATATTTTAGGCAGCATACTTCAGACTATTATGACAACAGGTATGGCTGTAACTGCAATAGTTGCAATTATTCTTGACAATCTTCTTCCTGGTGCAACACGTGCTGAAAGAGGACTCGAATACTGGGATAATGAAGCCAGTGATGAAGCCTGGGAAAAAGCAGAAGCAGAATGGGCTAAAATGGCTGTTGGTGAAGAAAGAGCTCTTTCTTAAAAGAAAAAACTATTCATTATTTAATACATTTTACAGAAATGAGACAGCAAACGCTGTCTCATTTCTTTTTTTTAATATAGAATTGGAATAGAAGAAAGACTGAAGGCTTTTAGGGTGATCATTCTATCTCTTTCCTTCCCTAATAGCCTACAGCCTAAAAGCCTAATTAATCCGGAGGATATTATGTCTGCATCAGTACGAAAATTTTTATACTTTTTCCTGGCAGTAGTTATGATGATAGATTTTTATCTTATTTTTAATGCAGGGAATCCTGATTCTTTTTTAAGGTTACTTATAAAGAGCACTGATTATGATATTAGTATTACTGTGGGCCTCTCTATTATTATTGTCCTTATCTCTTTTTCAATGATTCGGGATAATGACCAGAATTCAATTAAAAAAATTCTTGAACGAAATTCTGGGCATATTGCAGCACAAAAGAAAAATAATATGAGTAATCAGGAAATTGCGGACTCATTTATGAAAGAACTTGGCTCAGAAAAAGGGATTTTTCACTCTATTGTAAAATGGCGTGTTATCCGTTATCTCTCTAAGATGTGATTGGGGAATCTATGAATATATTAAATAATGGGAATATTAGCACTCTCTTAGTTGGCGGATTATTTATGGGAGTTGTATTAACGATCTCCTTTGTTAGAAATTTGGAAGCAAAACGCATTCGAAACAGATTAGGAGAGGGTAATGTAGTTTTAAGTGCCTATAATGTTCATTTTTATGGTGTAGAATCAATACCTGGTATTCCTTTTAACAATATGGGTGTTCTTGGCCTTTCAGGAGAGGGCATCTATTACAAGTCACGATATACAAAAAGAGACCTTTTTATATCTGGAAAGCAAATTACTTCTATAGTTCCAACAGATGACTTTAAAGGGAAAAACATGTACGGAAATATAGTTGCAATTAATTTTGTCAATGATAATGGAGAAAAAGACAGGGTTGGATTACGAATTCCTTATCCTGAAAAATGGTCGAAAGCAATAAACGGGCTGTTTTTAAGTTAATAATTAAAAAATCTATTAAAAATAACAAATTATTCTTGATATTCTGGAATTCTATGCTAGACTGAGCGCTTAAAAATATTCTGCCCTGGGCAGAAAAATATAAGGAGATTTTTTTGGAAAAAAAACTAGATAGTAAAACGGTAGTACTTGGACTTCAGCATACATTTGTTATGTTTGGCGCAACAGTACTGGTTCCTCTAATTACAGGTCTGGATGTAGGTGTTACCCTACTTGCAGCTGGTGTTGGAACATGGTTATTTCACATTCTTACAAAGTTCAAGGTGCCTGTATTCCTTGGAAGCTCATTTGCATTTATTCCACCGATTCTTGCAATTACAGCATCAACAGGGGACATTGCTTATGCAACTGGTGGTATTTTAATTGCTGGTCTAATGTATGTAGTTGTTTCATTCATATTTAAGTTTGTATCATATGAAACACTACATAAAATTCTTCCTCCTTCTGTAACCGGTCCAATGATTATTCTTATTGGTATGATGCTTGCTAATGTTGCAATATCTAATGCGAATGGTTCTTATTCAGCTGGTCTTGTAGAAAAAATTGGCGTAAATGGTGCATGGGGTATTGCTCTTTTTACATTTGCAGTTGCTGTTGTTGTAAAGAGTGCCTTTAAAGGTTTCTTATCAGCACTTCCTGTTCTAATAGCACTTGTATTAGGATATATTCTTGCTGTTATTCTTGGTGTTGTTGACTTTTCAGGTGTTGCTTCTGCTTCATGGGTTGGTCTTCCAGGTTTTATGCTTCCCAAGTTTGCAGTTGGTGCAATTATGATGACTGTTCCTATAGCTCTTGTAACTATGGTAGAGCACTTTGGTGATGTACTTGCAATTGGAAATGTAGTAGAGGAAGATTTTATTAAAGACCCGGGTATACATAGAACTCTTCTTGGTGATGGCCTTGCAACTTCTCTTTCTGCTTTAATGGGTGGACCTGCAAATACAACATACAGTGAGAATACTGGTGCTGTAGCTCTTACAGGTGTTAAAGATCCTAGAGTAATGAGAATTGCTGCAGTATTTGCAATTATTCTTTCACTTATACCTAAGTTTACTGCTGTAATAGGGTCCATTCCAGGACCGGTTATTGGTGGTATTTCAATTCTTCTTTTTGGTATGATCTCTTCTATTGGTATCAAAAATATGGTTGATGCTAAAATAGATCTTACAAAGCCTTCTAACCTTATGGTTACAGCTGCAATGCTTGTTCTTGGCCTTGGTGGAGCTTCCTTTACGCTGGGTGCTGTTACTCTTAGTGGTCTTGGTCTTTCTGCGGTTGTAGGAATTGTACTTAATTTGATTCTTAACTTTAAGAGTTTTAAAAAAGCATAATTATCTATTTAATGTTTATTTGCCGCTGGTTTTAACTGGCGGCCTTTTTTGTTTGCCCAGCGAAGCGGGCAAACCCGACCTTCTGAAAGAAGAAGGTATCACCCCAATCAGGGGGAAGATAATTCGAATTGCAAGGGCGTTACTGGTAACGGTAGGGTCTGAAGGAAGCAATAGGAAGTAAACGGCACATAGCGAAAGTAAACCTGATTCGGCATTGTAGATGGGTAAGCGTGCAAAATAGCGCAAAGCCCAATACCTGATTAAATCTACAATGTGCTTGAGGATGGAGACGTTTACTGGGGGCACGCACAGTAACTGGGGAAGCCTGTTGAAATCCATAAATGGTAGATTGACTGCAAGAAGAAATTCAAGCAGTTAATTGATGTTTCAGCAGGTGGCAGATGAATCCGTAGTAGTGAGTAAATTCTGGCCAATGAAAGCTGGTAACAGTGTGGAGGGTAAAACCGGAATGATTCCTGCTTTGATGTAGGGAACTGTGTTCAAACCAAAAGTGGGATACAGATGCGAAGGGATGAAGTTTCTATGAAAATCTTTTTGAATCAAGGAGTAGAGTGAAGCCGAACGAAAAGTTGTCAAATGCGGCAAGGCTATCTGGGAGTGGTTCAGGATGAAACCTGTTCTACTGTAAGAGGCTGTTCGATGGAGTAATCTAATAGAGTGGTGGTATATTGCTCGAAAATGAGCTAAAAAGCGAAATCATTTCTAAGACGAAGAACCAAAGTGACATTCAAGGCTTTGAGAAAGAGAGATTTGAATAAATAGAAACAGTAGCCGTATACGAGGTTCGTACGTACGGTTCTGTGAGAGGGATAAATAAGGTGGTCATTTCACCTTATTTACCCTACTCGATTTTGCTTGAAATTTAGATAATTCGAAGTTATTGTTTGTAATATTCGAACAAGGGCTATATAAAATAATAGAATGATTGAGAAAATATATTATGCTGATATAATTGGAGCTTCTATTCCTACTGAGCCCTGGGAAAGTAATGTTCAGTCAATCTATTCTAAAGCTGTGAATCTCTTCCACCCCTCAGGATATTTAATCTCAATTGTAGACAGTATTGAAAATATGACTGATTTTGGATTGGCAGTTGGTAATTTAAAATTGATTATTTCCAAAATATTTAATGGCAGTAAGTTTCAATGGAATGAAAGTAAAATTATATTCCGGGATATTGTTATTGATTTATCCATGGCTTCTGAATGGTCTGGAACTCTTTGTAAGGAATCTTTTGAAAAAATTCCTGATATTGCACCTTTAAAAAGTGCTTATACTCATTTAGCCACAGAAGAGGGGCTTTCTCCTGTTATTACGAATACAGCAGGCAATATATATTCGAATGTTGCAGAGAAAATTTTAAAAATGGCAGTTGTTAATGCAAATAAATACAATGTTGCTTTACTGAATCTAAGCCCTCTTGTTGGTTTGGGTATAGGATTTACTCCATCCGGGGATGATTTCCTTGCAGGAGTAATGCTCTATGAAGCTATGTCCGGAACTAATATCATTGATAGGGAGACTATAAAAGCTAAACTTTCCGGAACTACTGAGGGAGGTAGAACCTTGCTTCAGCTTTCTTTAAGGAATTCTTTTCCTTTTTATCTTAAAGAATTTGCGGAATCAATTACAAATGTATGTTTTACTTCTGAAGAAATTGTTAAACAAGCAGTAAAACATGGGTCTACCTCCGGCAGTGATTCTCTGGCCGGTTTCCTGTGGGCGAAGGAGAGAGAGCTAGAGCCATGACTGTATCAGACTAATTCTTGAAGTGTAATACAGTTTTCTTTTGCGATTAAATTCACCTGGATTACCGTTTATACCGGTAAGAGCTGGTTTTAATTTTTTTAATTTATTTTGCAACTGATCCATGTAATCTTGCCAGCTTGACTCAACATGAATGCTTGATTTTGGAATAAGTGACATTATTGATTTCCAGTCTTTACCTGAATCGTGACTTATCAAAGCATATAGTATGAGTTCAGAAGCATCCTGTTCCGAAAGTAACTCATTGAGCGGCCTTTTATCATTAAAGACAGTTCTGTAGAATTGCTCATACTCGAGGGATGCCTTTTTATACTCTCCCTCTTCGTAATAGAGTTGAGCCAGGAGAGGGATGTGTTTATCCATCATGTAATTAATTATTTCTTTTTGTTCAAGGAAGTAGAGAGCATTGATATAATCGCCTTCTTCTAGGTATGTATTTCCTATGAAAAAACCAAGAATTGGGTCTTCTGTAGTCTTGTACCCTTTAAGAAGTAAAATAAATCGTTTTTGCAGATCAGAAGGATCAGAGTAGTTTAGAAAGTATTCAAGATAAACTTGTCCTATGGAAGGATATTTCTTTATCGCCTTTTCTAGGAGAAAATCGGATTTGGCAGAATTTTCTTTGCTCCTTTCATAGCGGGCATCGTCAATCAGTCGTTTCCAGGCAGGAATCTTTATCAGAGGAAGAACCACACGGAAAAAAATAACAAGGACGTAAATTGCTCCGGGTAAAAACAGAATATAGCGCATATATTTATCCTTGAGTCAGTCTTTCTCTAGTATTAATCACACTGACTGGAGGTCGTACTCGACCTCTACTTACTGATATTTTATAGTATACTAAAGTACACAATTAGTGAAGCACGGAGTTATCGGACGGCCGCAATTTATAGGGTCTGGTATTTACCAGTTACTGCATCTACCATAATATTGAAATTTTCTCTCGTTCTATTGGTGCATTTTATAATCCAGAAAGGTTTATAGACAAGTTCCCTCTCTATAACCTGTACTTTGGGAACCATTAGAGCCTTCCTCTTTAGGATAGAAGCATGTGTAAGATAGGTTCTGGCAGATTTGAATGCTTCCTCCTCTGAAATTGAAGCTGTAAGAATGTTTCCTGAAACTACCTCAATATTTTCCTTTTCAAACCTGTCGGTTGTCGAAGCAATATTATTTATCATATCGACAAAGCAGGACGCTTCCATTATTCTGCTCTTTCCAATTATTGTATTTACTGTGTAATGAAAAAAAACCCAGTAGTATGGATAGAAAACTATTTTTTGGGATTTTGGAATATAGTTTTCAATGAATGGTTGAACAATTGATACTGCTTCATTGCTGCTGAGAGATCCTTTTATAGAATTGATGACCATTTTTTTTGCTGTTGTACTTATTGTGTCTACCAAGTTTAATCCTTAATTACTGTAATAATAAAACAGGAAGTCTCATATTTGAGACTTCCTGCATAATAAAATTAGATATAAATTATTTATCGAGTTTTCTTTTGACTGCCATTGCTTCAGGCGAGAGGTCAAACTCTGCACTGGTTAACATACCCTTGGGGATAGGTCCAACTTCTGCAGTCAGATCCATTGCTTTGTGTATATATTCTGGAACCGGACTAGATTTCTGCGTAGCAAGACTTACGAATATCATTAAAATCCATGAGGCCACCAGACCTGCCACCATAGGGGGTAATATAAAACCTGTTATTTCTGATAAATAAGCGACTAATGCGCCTCCTACCATGGAAGCTATTGCCCCGGGAGTATTGGCTTTTTTCCACCATACAGCACAAACATATGCAGGAAGAAATGCACTTCCGAGAACTGATGTTGTAAATATTACGATTGCAAATATACCTGGGGGGGCAACCACAGCAACAATAAATCCGATAACACCTATTGCCAATATCAGGATTCTTGAAACCAGAACCATTTCTTTATCATTCGCTTTAGGATGAATAAAGCGCTGGTAAAGATCTCTCGAAGCAATAGTTCCTACCTGAAGAAGGATAGAATCGGCAGTGGACATAATAGCAGCCATAATAGCAGCCATAACAATTCCTGTAACAGCTGAAGGAAGGAGTTCACCGGCAAGGGTAAAAATGGCCATTTCCGGATCTGCTAGATTAGGAAGAAGGATAATTGCAAAAATACCAAGCATATAGGGCGCTGTAACAAAGAAAAGATTCCAGATGGTGGAATAAACACCAGCCATTCTGGCTGTTTTTGGGCTTTTCATTGCCATGTGACGAGTAACTACGTGAGGCCAACCCATATAACCTACGGAGAAGATAAGGACGGCTCCCAGAATATCAGGCCATGCCCCTTTATGGGCGAGACCCTTTCCCCATATTGAAAGATATGTGGGATCGATTTGTCCAATTGCAATATTGGCCGCTGTAAAACCACCTACAGCATTCAGAGTTGCTGCAAATATCCATACCATTCCAACAAGCATTACAAGACTTTGAAAGAAATCCGTATAAGCTACGGCGAAATACCCACCCAGGAAGGTATAGATCATAATAATACCAACAGCGAAGGCTAGAGCTGCCCAATAGGGTAGTCCTGTAACCAAAGCCATACCCTTTCCACCAGCTATGAACTGTGCCAAAACGTAGAAGAAAAGGAAGAATACAGAGAGACCTCCAGCGATCATGCGTGTTGCCGGATGTGGATATCTATGTTCCAGATACTCAATTGAAGTAAGAGATCCAAGAAGTTTTGAGAGTTTTCTCATCCTTCGGCCAATTACTGACAGATTAACTACACCACCACCAATATCTCCTGATGCATAAAAAATGGACCAGTATCCAGTGGTAAATCCTGCAGAACCGCCTCCAAGAAACATGTAACCACTCATTGAAGTTGACTGCAGCGTCATAGCTGTGACGAGTGGGCCAACCTGTCTGCCACCCAGAAGATATCCTTCCAGATCCTTTGCCCCGCCTTTCTTAACGGCCCAAAACCCAATGGTAACAACTACTACGTAATAGAAAACAAGAAAGATCAGTACAGTACTACCCATTGTTACTACCGCCTTCTTCCTTAGTCTCTAAGTCATCTGGCCAGTCCTTACTTTTTATATAGAAGATGATTGTGTAAACAATCCAAAAAATAGGGAAACCGAAGAGTACGGCTACCGTCATGCCTGGTAATCCAAACATATAAACCTCCAAAAATTAAAATATTAAAGGTATTATAATATGGAATTTAAATTAGTACAAACTTTTTTACCTAAAAAACAAGTTGATTCCACTGTTATAACAATGATATACGTTATCTACTCAATGGGATTGAGTTTTAGTGTTCAGGTATTGTGCTAAAAAAAAATACTCACTTCCTCCAATATTTTTTCCTGTTCGGGGTTTATTCCCAGCAGAAGGCTGTTTTTTAGTAAAAGTGTCTTTTCGTCGGGGTCTATTCTGTATTTTCCCCGCAATTTTTTTTCAAAGTCAACGTATAATCTTATTAATTCGCTTCTGTTTCCAAGAAATCCTAGAGCTGTCATGATTAGCCTGTAAGCCGGTTCACAGTATGGATCAGAAGAAATAAGTTTCCTGCCGAATTCGAGAGATTCCCGATATAGACCCTTATAAACAGTGAGGCGCAGTATGCTGAAAAGAAGTGTCTGATAAATATGTTTTAATTTTAATCTTTCCTCGTCGAGAGGAAGATCAGTGCTTATGTTTTCAAAAAAATCCCCCCTGTACAGTTTAAGGGTTCTGAAAGCGATACTAATTGCTTCATCGATATTATTATCATTTTCTAAATATTTTACCGTTTCCACTCCATCCAGGAAGTTATCTACATCAATCTCTACTGAATCCATATTTAAATATATATAATTCCTGTCTATTTTGAGGAAATCTTTGTTGATTCCAAATGATTTATTTAATCGATAGATAAGGGTATTTAAGTTGCTTCTCTTACTTCTTTCTGAATAGTTTGTCCAGAAGAGGTTAAAAATTACTTTTTTAGGTAAACCGTCTTTCCTGTGAAGAATAAGGAGAATTATTAAATCCTGGATCATATGTTGTTTAATAAATTCAACTGTCTTAAGTTTTTTCTCATCTAAAATTATACTTAGTGCACCCAGTGTATTAAATTCAAGCTTATGTTTTTCTTTTTTAGAATTCTTTTGATATTCTGCCATAAAAAAAAAATTCTTCTATTCTTATCGGTTCTTTAGGTGGGATGTACTGAGTTGTATTCAATATTGTCTCCTGTTAATAGACTATTTTAATATACTTATTGTAAGCAGTTTCTATGCCAATAGTATAAAAATGATATTTTAAGCTTTTATGGCAGTTATGTATGTTTTATTCTATTGATATAGCCGGGGAGGCTGTCTTTTTTACCGGATAAGTTGTAAAATTGCAACAAATATTTAGATTATACATGTAACTATATGTAACAAAACGAATTATATATTATTGTGTAGAAGCAACTGTTTGTTGCAAAAAGGAAACTGGTGTGGTGGAAGAAAATGCTGTAAATATGATGGAATACTACAAACATCTTGAAGAAGAGTTCCGGGCAATTTTTGATTACTCATACGATGGAATATTTATTTCGGATGGCGACGGGAAAGTTGTGAGAATCAATAAATCATGTGAAATTATGGAAGGAATAAAATCAAGTAATGTTGTCGGTAAAAGTCTTGAGCAATTATTGGATGAAGGCTACTACAATAATTCTGTTACCTTGGAGGTATTAAAGAAAAAAATACCCATTACACAGCTTCAGATAGCAAAGAATGGTAGAAGGCTGATGTGTACAGGGGTTCCTATTTTCCAAAATGGCAGGATACAGCGGGTTGTAATAAATTCCCGTGACATAAGCGAACTTACTTTACTGGAAAAGGAGTTACAGGAAACTCGCATTCACAGTGGAAAACTTCAGTCGAGAGTAGAAATACTTGAAAAAAAAATTAACCTTGATAATTATCCTGTTTTTAAAAGCACTTGTATGCAGAATATAATGAATACTATAGTGCATATTGCAGAATTTGATTCTACTCTTCTATTAACCGGTGAATCGGGTGTTGGAAAGGAGATGATTGCACGTCTGGTTCATAAAAAAAGTAAAAGAAATAAAGCTTCCTTTGTTAAGGTTGACTGCAGTGCTATTCCTGCTTCTTTGTTTGAGTCCGAGTTATTTGGTTATGATAAAGGAGCTTTTACCGGAGCTGAACGACAGGGTAAGATTGGGCTTCTTGAATTAGCTGATAAAGGAACACTCCTTATTGATGAAGTAGGAGAACTGCCTCTGGGGCAGCAGGTTAAGCTTTTACGGTTTATTCAGGATAGGGAAATTATAAAAGTGGGAGGAAAGAAAACAATATCAGTTGACACCAGAATAATTGCAGCAACAAACAGGAATCTTTTAAGTATGGTTGAAGCAGAAACCTTCAGAAAGGATCTCTACTACCGGCTTAATGTAATCCCTATTGTAATACCTCCTTTGCGGGATAGAAAAGATGATATATTTGTCTTGATACAATTTTTTCTTGATAAATTTAATAAAGAATTTGGAATTGTTAAAGCTCTGGATAAGGAAAGTTTGGAAATTTTAGAAGAGTATAGATGGCCTGGGAATGTGAGGGAACTTGAAAATATAATTGAGCGTCTTATCGTCTTGAGTTCTGGGAAAAAGATAAGTAAAAATGACCTTCCTGGAGATATAACTGAGTACCGCTATTTTCATAAACTACTATCGGAAATTAAAGAAGAGGATACATATCGTACGACACTTTTTAAAGTAGAAAGGGAATTGCTTATGAATGCTATGGGAAAGTCGCAGAACTTAAGAGAGATGTCAAAAATACTTGGGTTAGACAAAAGTTCCATTTCTCGAAAATTAAAAAAACACAAGATTCTGTTAACTTATAGATAAAGTTAATTATATTTCAAATTATCCTGAAATTAATTTGACATAATCTCACTTCATGTTATAC
>JAQIBN010000148.1 GCA_027859095.1 Spirochaetia bacterium
ACTTCTCATTTATCATTTATTTCTTTAAATTTTGCATGTATTGTAGCAACATCAGAATCACTATTTGAAGAAGAATTAATCATTTCATGAACATATGCACTATTCAAATTTGAAACAGAAAACAGATCCCAAACATTTCCTGCAATTTCCTGCTGTAATTTATTGGAAGCTTGATGAAGTCTAAGCATTTTATTCTTTATATTCTCATCCATACAAATCTCCTAAACGATAATATCATATAAATTGAAACATATATACTAATATATCCATTATTGCTAAAATCTCTCAATAAGTACAGGATATTTCCAAATTAATTAGAAATATGTATTAAAGAGATAATCATATAATAGATAAATTATTTGAGAACTAATGAATAGTGCCCATTATGGTATTAATAATTATAAAGAATTTGCAATAAAGGTGCCAATTTCGGAAGTACTTACTTCTTTATTACCAGAGGTAAAAATATCTTTGGTTCTATATCCAGCCTCAAGAACATTATCAATGGCTCTAAAAATTGCGTCATAAACTTCTTTACGGTCAAAACTGTATTTAAACAACATACCAAGTGATAGAATTTGTGCTATGGGATTAGCAATACCCTGTCCTGCTATATCAGGAGCACTACCACCGGAAGGTTCATACAGTCCAAAACTACCTTGACCAAGTGAAGCGCTAGGAAGCATTCCAAGAGAACCGGTTATCATTGAGGCTTCGTCTGAAAGAATATCTCCAAACATATTTCCACAAAGCATAACATCAAACTGATTTGGATTCTTTACAAGCTGCATGGCACCATTGTCTACATACATATGATTAAGCTCAACTTCAGGATATTCCTTACTTATTTCAGTAACAACTTCTCTCCAGAGAACCATAGAGGTTAGAACATTGGCCTTATCAATAGAAGTAACCTTATTATGCCTTTGCTGAGCTGCTTTAAATGCTACATGGGCAATTCTTTCAATTTCAGGTTTGGTATATACAAGGGTATCCAGGGCTTTATCCCCTTCTCTTTCTTTAGGAGATCCAAAGTAGATTCCCCCGGTGAGTTCACGAACTACAAGAACATCCATACCATCTTTAAGAATATCTTTCTTTAGTGGAGATGCTGCTATCAGTTGAGGAAAAATAATAGCAGGCCTTAGATTAGCAAAAAGTCCCAACTCCTTTCGAATAGGTAAAAGACCTGCCCTTTCCGGTTGCTTTGCAGGAGGAAGATTCTCCCACTTTGGACCACCTATAGAACCAAGTAAAACAGCATCAGACTTCTTACAAATATCGAGGGTAGATTTAGGAAGAGCCTCACCATGATTATCAATGGCAATTCCACCGAAATCTGCTTCCTCTGTAGTACAGGAAATATTGAAAACTTCCCTTATCTTATCTAAAACTTTCAAAGCCTCTGCCATAACCTCGGGTCCAATTCCATCTCCAGGCAGTACTGCAATTTTATAATTATTTTCCATTTTCTATCTCCCAAATAAGCGTTATACAATTATTTTTATTAAAAACTATGGTATTTTGCTTTTTAAGTCAATTCCCACTATAATAAGCAAAAAATCTAAATTAACCAATTGACACCCTGAGGATGACAGGTCTATGATTAAAAAGTCGTGGGGTGGTTCTAATAGAGCCTGAGAGTAAACCCGTTGAACCTGATCCGGATAATGCCGGCGAAGGGAGCGAGACAACATCTTACCCACATTCCATCAATTTTTACTTCTTTTGGAGTGTAATATGCGCAAATTCTCTGCAATCTTTTTTATAATTGTCATTATTGGTATATCTATTTTTTCATTTCTCAGTAGGGGACGCAGATCTGCGTCCCCTACTGAGAAAGACTTAACTATCTATGCATACGATTCCTTTGTTTCCGAATGGGGCCCTGGTCCAAAGATATTCTCTGCTTTTGAAGAAGAGTATGGTATAAAAGTATCTGTAATTTCCGCAGGAGATGCAGGGCAGGTTCTTCAAAGAGCAATAATAGAAAAAAACAATGCCAATGCCGATCTTCTTATAGGTATTGATAACAATCTTCTTTCAAAGGCTATAGCTGCGGACATAATCTCTCCTTATGAGTCTCCAAATTTAACCAAAATCCCAGAAGAACTTATTTTTGATAAGACCTACAATGTTACACCATTTGATTATGGATATTTCTCAATTATTTACGATTCTGAAAAAATACTTAACCCACCTGCCTCATTAAAGGATCTGTTAAGACCTGAATATAAGAAATCTCTTATACTCATGGATCCTCGAACCTCCAGTCCTGGCCTGGGCTTCATGTTATGGACTATTAGCGAATTTGGTGATGATTTCGCTGAATACTGGAAGGAGCTCATGCCCTCTGTTTTAACAATTACTGATGGTTGGGATTCCGGATACGGACTTTTCACTGAAGGAGAAGCTCCCATGGTTCTAAGCTATACAACAAGCCCTGCATACCACGCAGAATATGAAGATAGTGACAGATACAAGTCAGCTATTTTCCCTGATGGACATTACATGCAAATAGAAGGAATTAGTATTGTAAAGAATGCAAGACACAGAGAAGCTGCAGAATTTTTTATCGATTTTCTAATTGAAGAAAAGAGTCAAAATGAAATTCCACTTACAAATTGGATGTACCCTGTAAGGACAGATCTACCTTTACCGGAGTCCTTCGATCTGGCACCTAAACCTGCAAAGAGTCTTATTATAGAATCAGAAATAATAGATTCCAGCCTTAGTAAATGGATTGATGAATGGACTAATGCAGTTACAAAATAGTTATAAGGCAAATTCTATTTTGCTCATATTAGGAGGATTATTTTTAATCCTCTTATTCTATCTCCCCTTATCTTTAGTGCTTAAATCAGCAATATATACTAATGAAGGGGGATTAACTTTAAAAAATATTACCCAAATAATCTCCTCAGAATATCATAGGCGCATAATATCATTTACACTTTTCCAGGCACTTTTAAGCACATTATTTACTATTATTTTAGGACTCCCCGGGGCATGGCTTTTAGCAACAAAAGATTTCCCTGGTAAAAAATTATTAAAGGCTGTTTCTGCAGTTCCCTTTGTACTACCATCGATTTTAGTTGTTTTGGGTTTTGTGATATTCTTTGGAAATAATGGTTTTCTTAATAAAACACTCATGTCTCTAACAGGACAATCAGAACCTGTATTTAAAATATTATACTCTTTAAAGGCAATAATTCTTGCTCATACATTCTATAACTTTCCAATAGTTCTTAGACTTGTATCGACTCTTTGGGAAAAACTTGATCCATCCATAGCAAATGCAGCCATGTCCCTGGGTGCTGGAAAAATCAGACTGTTTTTTACAATTACACTTCCACAGATCTTACCGGCTATTCTTGCAAGTGCAGCATTGGTATTTGTATTCTGTTTTACAAGTTTTGCGGTAATACTGGTTCTAGGAGGAGGGCCTGCATACACTACTATTGAAGTTGAAATATACAGACAGGCA
>JAQIBN010000154.1 GCA_027859095.1 Spirochaetia bacterium
AATATCAGAGTGGTCTATCGCCGCATAAAAAGTTTCTCTATCTTTCCCTCTATCCTGGCATTAGTGGAGGTTTTATAGAATAATTTATTAGGACTTGACAAAGGTCACAACATATCAGACCTCTTGATAATCGTTATTTTACATTAACAAGTTGTCTTGTATAGGGATATTTTAAAAGATAGAGACGTCTTGTTGATAAAAAAACAGCATCATCAAGTCATCTTGTTGATTAATTATCAGGAGTAATAAGATGTCTTGTTTGTATTTAGGATACCTTTATTTTTGCTTCAGACGATATAAAAAATGAGGGTAAAAATGGTTTTAAATTTTTGGCGGTAGTTTATTGTCAGTACGGGGTTAACTCTCCCGAATTACGGTAATCCTGAATTACTTTCCGAATAGTCTCTCTGGAAATATCAATAGAAATCTTCTTTAACTCATCCTGAATACGTTTACAGCCCCAAAGGTAATTATCTATTTTCAGATTCTTGATCAAGAGCTTCATAGCCTTTGTAATTGGAGGTCTGCCTTGCTTTCTGGTTTTCTGTTTATCATAAGTCCAGTAATTCTTTATGGCTTTCTTCCATCTATACAGAATTGTCTCAGGAGTCACCAGAGTAAAATATTTTCTTGCTTTTGGATTGCTGATAAACATTGACTGAATAAACCACTTTTCATGGATAGAGAATGGGAGTTTTATATTCTTCTCATTAAAATATCTTTTATACCTCTGATTCTCCTGCCAGATCAGAGCAATCTTAGGGATGACAGATTTCTTATTGATGATGTAAAAGAGAGTAAACTCAAGTAGATGGAATAACGATTTTAGAAGCAGCACAATATTATGTTCGGCATGTTAGAATCTGTATGGAATTACTGAAAATCATTTTGGCGGTAATTTATTGTCAGTACGGGATGTAAAAAAATAACCGACGGGTTATTCTATTCTCTTTAATTGTTGTTTATAAAGCTGTCTAATAGAAAAGCTTTTCTGTCTTATACCAGTTTAATCTCAACACGTTTACCAAGAACAGAAGCAGCCTTCTGAATAGTCGACAAATTAATAGCTGCATTTTCAGGATCAAGAAGACGATCCAGGGTTGATCTGGATGTTTCCATTTTTTCTGCCATCTCAATTTTTTTTATATGTTTTTTCTCCATTTCCTGCTGGATCTGGAATGCAATTACTTTTTTGAAGGCTAAATCTACGACTTCCTCATATATTCCAACTTCTGATAAGAAATCATCAAAACGACTACCTATGTTAGATTTATTCATGTATGCCTCCATTATTATCTGATTTCATCCTTTTTATAGCAAGATCAATATCCTGTTTAGGTGTTTTTTGAGATTTTTTCATAAATCCATGAAGCAAAACCATATTATCACTTATAATTGTGAATAAAACTCTGGAAATTCTACCTCCTGTCAGAGAGGACCTTACCTCCCAAAGATTTCTTGATAGTTTCCTTACCACTGGCATTCCAACAGGCCAATTTAGTTCAACTGATTTAATATCAGATCCTATACATTTTCTGTCTTTATCAGATAACGTCAATAACCAATTCCTAACAGGTTCTGAACCCATTGCTGTAAGAAAGAAAAATACATTTATTCTTTTTTTATGCAATATTAAACCTCATCCAGGCAAATGTATTTATTGATCTGATATATTCTCATTTCATACACAACTTAATGTATCATAAAAAGTACTTATAGTCAACTTTTAGCTATTACCAGATATCATAAATGTCAATTACCGTAATTAGAATAGCATATAAAGGGTTTCCGATATTAATTGATGCTTCTATTGTTAAGAAATCCTCTATTCTTCTAAAAAATGTAGGAAATCACACTCCTCTATCCCCTTCCCAGGACTGCAGTACTGAGAAATCTGGTTAAAGCATCCCGTGCTATGACTTTTGACAGACTGTTATAAACTACTTAAAAAGTCGACAATTGACGCCCGTGCTACGGCTTTATTAACTATCATGCAATAATGATGGTATATTTCTGAGCATTTATTGACGCTAATTGAAATGTGATTTGGGTTTTTATTCCTTTTTTTTTTAGTATTTTTGTCTAATTTTTGAGATACTGTCAAATTCCAAACATAACAATATAGGATTGTCTATGTTCACGTAATTCTGCCTTATACTTTTGAAACGTTATGTTGAATCGACTCAGTGTTTTATATATGCCGCTCAACTTCTCTATACTTACAATCTTTATGTTTATTTTTCAGATGGTGCTTTTTCCCTGTTTCTTTTATGACATAATGACATTCATATCTTTCATGTTGCTCTCTTTTCTCTACTAAGATTTCTACAATTGGATAACTATAAATACAATGTTTACATTGAAAATTCTCATCTTCCATTCTTTAAACCCCTTGTTTATTCAGAGCAACATAGATTGGCCTATGTTATCTTTTACTCCTTGATCCTGCCTTGAAAAAATGGATAGGCAGTTAAGCCCCATTTGTTAGATAATAATTACTCTCCTTCTGTTCCAGTGTCAACCAGTTATTCGCTGAATGTTTTCTGATTCGGTTTCAATATACTTCGATATACCAGTTTAGATCCTTTTTTCGTTAAAGGTTTATCAATGAGATGTCTTTATAATACGCTTAAATCGCTTATAAAGCAGTAGACAAGCTTTTTACAGATAATTTCAGGTAACAAGACCTCTTGATAATCGTTATTTTACATTAACAAGTTGTCTTGTATAGGGATATTTTAAAAGATAGAGACCTCTTGTTGATAAAAAAACAGCATCATCAAGTCATCTTGTTGATTAATTATCAGGGGTAATAAGACGTCTTGTTTGTATTTAGGATACCTTTATTTTTGCTTCGGACGATATAAAAAATGAGGGTAGAAATGGTTTTAAATTTTTGGCGGTAGTTTATTGTTAGTACGAGGTTCTTGGATTTGTGCTGTGATCTATAATCACCAACTGATTTATTGTACTAATTCTTACTACCCAGCCAGCATATTTATAACTTTCAAAAAGGAGTCTGGTTCAAAGGGCTTAACTATCCAGCCATTTATACCAAGGGTCTTTCCCTTTTCTTTCTTTTCTGCAGAACTCTCTGTTGTGAGGAAAATTACAGCCTTCGATTTGTACTCAGGTCTATTTTTCAGCTTTTCGACAAACTCAAAACCACCCATCACAGGCATATTAACATCTACCAGAAAAATAACAATATCAGGACTAACATTGTCCAGTGCAATTTGACCGTTTTCTGCACCAACAACTTCAAATCCAGCAGGAACCAGAGTTTTCTCCACAAGCATCCTTATTGTACTGCTATCATCCACACACATTACTTTTTTGGCCATTCTATATCCCCATATTAAATTTATATTAGATTAATTATCATAGATTCTTTACTAAATACCAAGAATAAAACAATCTTCTCTGAGTTGAGGTTTATTCAATTAGTTCGAGTTTCCTTAGTTCACTAACCAGACTTTTCCTGTTATAAGGTTTTGTCAGATATCCATCACACTGATTCTTGAATGCTTCCATAACGTTACCGGCATCATCCAAAGCGCTCATTATTATTTTACATCCCATACTACCCAGAATCCCATGTTCTTTTTCAATTTCTCTGAATTTTCTAAGTAGTGTCTGCCCATCCATTTCCGGTATAAGAAGATCAAGCAGTATAAGGTCGGGTTTTTCCAGTCTAATCATTTTCATGGCCATTACACCGTCTTCCAACTCGAGCAATGTTACAGGAAGTGATTTTAATATTTTTACAAGGTTCATCCTGGCAATCCAGGAATCATCTGCTATTAGTACTACTGCCATTTTAACTCCAAATACATATTGTAGTTAATTATGTAAAGAGAAAGCAATAGGAAAAATATATTTGCTTTAAATAATTAAATTAACTAAAATATTTCTAAAGGAACTATATGAAAAAGATGAATCAAAAAGAAGAAAATCTTGAAGCCTTAACACATTTGGTGAATAAACTTGACACAGTTCAGACTGAAATCGAATCTCTCCTTCCACTGATGGATTTCGATAATTCAGATAAAGAAATAGAGGCAGCCAAAAATATTAGTGATATTATTGATCGTTTTTCTGAAGTCTTTAAAAACAACAGGGATAAATTTGTTTTAAAAATAATTTCTATAATAGAAGCAATGGAATGATATTTATCCCGAAACAATAAGATTTTTTTACCAGTTTACGTTACTAAATTAATAAAATTACTTTTTTTTATCATATTAATTTGCTTTTTATAAAACTATCTACGAGATTTAAATGTACATGGAGGAGATATATGGCTGATATTGATTTAATGGTTGAAGATGATGAGCTTGACGAACAGGATGATAAATACCTGCTCTTTGAACTTGGAGCCGAGGAATACTGCATTGACATAGCACGTATTACAGCAATTGAAGAGCTTCCGCAAATTACTGCAATTCCTGACATGCCCAATTTCGTTAAAGGAGTTATAAATCTCCGGGGAATGGTTATACCAGCAGTTGACCTGCGCTTAAGGTTCGGGATGGAAGAGAAGGAATACGATGACAGAACATGTATTGTTATTGTAAGCCTGGGAGAGAGTACTGTTGGTTTTATAGTTGATAATGTTTCGGAGGTGCATGAAATAGCAGATAAAGATATTGGATCACCACCCTCCTTTAAGAATTTATCAGGAAAAGAGCAGTATATTGCAGGTCTCGCAAAGCGGGGGAACGAGGTAAAGATTATTCTTGATGTAAATAAAATTATCAGTAATGAAGATAATTCTAAACTTACAGAATTGGAAATTAGCCAAAAAGGAGAGAAAAGTGTTTAAGAATATGAAATTAGGTTTAAAAATGGGTCTTGGATTCGGACTCGTAATTGTACTTGTTATAGTGGTGGGAGGTATAGCAATTCTGAATATGCTTGATATTCAGAAAAGCTCAATTAGCCTTGATTCTGAGTATGTGCCGGAAGTGGGGATTGCCAATAATGTGGAAAGGAATTCCCTCCTGACCATGTATGGAATGAGAGGATACTCCCTCAGCTTTGATGAAGATTATTGGCAGAGCAGCCAGGAAAGCTATAAGCTGGTCGGCAAATATCTGCAGGAGGCTAAGGCCCTTGCTGAAAAACATCCTGATCTTACAGCATTGAAGGAAGGAACACAGGCTGCAAGTTCCAAGGCAGAGGAATATGGAAATCTTGCGGACAGCACAAGAGAGGTAATACTCAGCATACTGGTAAACAGACAAGATCTTGATACGAGTTCTACAGAATTTATGGATGCCGCCAACACTTATTTGAAAGGACAGAATACCAAGTTTACACAGAATATCACAGACGGTCTGGGATCAAATGCACTCATGCTTAGACTTCAGAAAATAACTCTGATAAACGATGTAATTGACCTTGGAAATGCTCTTCGTATAGCCAACTGGAATGGGCAACTGAATAGAGATGCTCCTATTATGGAATCAGCTCTTAATAATTTTAAAGAGGTTAATTCCAAGCTGATAGAACTGAGGGGTATTACCACCCAGACTGTTGATCTAAAGGATCTTGATGAAATAGAGACAAGTGGAAATCAATATTCATCACACATGAGTGATATTATAGAGGCATACACGGAACTGGCCAAACTAAGCACAGAGCGAGGAGCTGCTGCAAATGAAGTTCTATCTGCTGCCCAGGATGTCGCAGCAAAGGGAATAACAACAACCCAGGGAATTGCCAAAGAGGCAGTTAATACTGTTTCCAGTGCAGTAATAGTAATTATTATAGGCCTCATTACAGCTCTAATTATAGCTGTTATCATTGCAGTTTTCCTGACAATCACAATTACTAGTGCACTAAAAAAAGGCCTGGATTTTGCCATGAATATTTCCAGAGGGAATCTCCTTACAACTATTGATCTTAACCAGAAAGATGAATTGGGTGTTCTTGCAGATGCTCTGAAAAATATGCAGTCTGAACTCTTATATAAGGATGAAATGCTTGGGAAAATATCCGAGGGGAATCTTACAGAAAATATCCGAACTTCTTCCAATGAAGATACCCTTGGGGAATCACTTGTAAAAATGAGCGAATCATTTAATTCTCTACTTGGAAACGTGAACATGTCTGTAGATCAGGTAAATATTGGGGCAGATCAGGTTTCCCAGGCAAGCCAGTCTCTCTCCCAGGGAGCTACTGAGTCTGCAGCTTCTTTGGAAGAAGTGTCAGCATCCGTAACCCAGATAAACTCACAATCCAAACAGAATGCAGAAAATGCAACAGAAGCAAACGGTATTGCGAAACAGGCTAATGAAGATGCAGAGAAGGGAAATAAACAAATGGCCACTCTTTCTGAAGCCATGGGAAAAATAAATACATCCTCTGACCAGATTAAGAAAATTGTTAAGGTAATAGATGACATAGCCTTCCAGACAAACCTGTTGGCACTTAATGCAAACGTAGAGGCAGCCAGAGCTGGGAAATATGGTAAGGGCTTTGCGGTAGTTGCAGACGAGGTGCGTAACCTGGCAGTAAGAAGTGCAGAGGCTGTAAAAGAAACAACAGTAATGGTGGATGACTCAATTAAAAATATTGAGGAAGGTAATAAGGCAGTTGAGGCAACGGCTATTCAGCTTGAATCTATTAGCAAAGGATCCTCCAAGGTTGCAGACTTCCTGGAAGAGATAGCTACTGCTAGCAAGGAACAGGCAGAAGCCATTGATCAAATTACTCAAGGCCTTGAGCAAATAGATCAGGTTACCCAGTCCAATACAGCCAGCGCCGAAGAGAGTGCAGCAGCTGCAGAAGAACTTGCATCCCAGAGTGTCCAGCTTAAGAACATGGTTGCTACATTTAAACTGAAAAACACTCAGAATACTTCCTTTGGACAACCGAGACAGCTTGAGTATCAGGCTCCGCAAAGAGCTCTACCATCTAAAGAACATAACAGTGATCTTACAAGTTCAACAGGTGTAAAGCCAGTAGATCCTGCTTCTGTTATTGCTTTAGATGATGAAGATTTTGACAGGTTCTAAGAATGAATTGTTTACCGGCTCCTGCATTGTCAGGAGCTGATTGTATTTCAGAAAAATTGCTTAATTTTTAAAAGCCTAAAAGTATTTTATACAACTAAAATTATATGGTTTTAATAACGCCAGAAATGTGAATAAGGGGGGGGTATAGCTTTGTTTTTATCTTTAAACTCACCTTCTTTATTTGTTAGAAGCTTATCAACAAGTTGTCTTGTTGGTAAGCGAATTTATGTTAAAGTAGGTCACAGGCCAGTGGACAACCTTTTTACAGATAATTGCAGGTAACAAGAGGTCTTTATAATGAAAACAAGCGCTTATCAAGACCTCTTGTTGATGCTGCAGAATATAACAATAACCAGCAAACTTATTGTGCGATATTCTCTACAAATTGAATTTTTAATCCATCTGGATCTTGTACATAGATAAATCTTATAAATGGATTTGGTTGAAAAGGACCTGAATGGATCATGATACCTTTTGAATTTAAATATTCTGAGAATTGACTGGTTGACTCGACTATAAAACCTAATGAAATATCTTTTCCAAAGTTAATTTCTTTAGATTTTTCATTAAAAATTAACTCTACTTGTGTTTCTCCTTCTCCAAGAAATGCTATTTCCATATCTTCATTCGGTTTTAATCTTCGAATGAGCTTCAGACCAATAATATCCTGATAAAAAGCTAATGATTTATCCATGTCACTAACAGTAATAGTTGTCCAACAAAATTTCATATAAATCCTCCAATGTTATTATAAACAAAATTTAGTAATTGCAAAACTGTCCCTATCTATATTCACTATCATCTTACACTTTTATCACTCTTTGAATTAAATCAAGCAGTTTAATCATTTTTCACTTGACTCAAATTAAAACGAGTTGTATCTTACGATTATAGAGTTTTGAATAACCAAGATAACTTTAACTTGCTGATAAGAAAAACTTAACTATATTACTTATTTATCATCTGAACTTTGATTCCTATGAGTGACATGTACTGTCAGATGTTTTACTAAATTAAGAGTTATATTTTCATATCATTTATGCGTAACTTCATATATGGTTTTTTATATAATAATCATTACTATTAAGCTTATGTGAAAAACTCACCAAAACTGATTTTATATCACTTTCATAAGAATGGATAAAAGTCAGATTATAAAATTAAAGGAGGGAAAATTATGGGATGTGCAAATGGTGTAAAACCAAGAAAAAAAGTTCAAATTGAAATTAAAGAATTATTAAATAAAACACAACAGGAGGAAAAATCTATGAGTTCAACAATGGTAAGACAAGAAATGCCAAAATTTACAATGGAGGCGTATGACGCTAAAACAGGTCATTTTAAAGAAGTTTTGAGTGAAGATTATAAGGGAAAATGGACGGTAATTTGTTTCTATCCAGCTGACTTTACTTTTGTCTGCCCAACAGAAATTGCTGCAATGAATGCTCATTATGATGACTTTCAGAAATTAAACACAGAAATTTTAGCTGTATCTGTAGATTCCAAATTTTCTCATAAATGATTTGTTGAAACAGTACCTATTTTAAAAGGCTTAAAACTAACAAAGGGCGC
>JAQIBN010000164.1 GCA_027859095.1 Spirochaetia bacterium
TAAAGTAGCTTCAATTGCATTTATTACAAATTTATTTCCTCTATAATACTGTAATAATTGAACTATTCGCTGAGCCCCCATTTCATCTCTGTTTACAAGCAGTTCAACCTGATTCATCATAGCTTCTGGAAGTGCAGGATTAACCTGAATACTATAAGTATTGAACTCAGCATCCTTTTTATCTTTAAGAGTTACTTTTCCAAATTTAAAAAGTTCTTCTCTTGTTATGGTACTGAAAGACCCAAACATAGCTTCTGCTTCCCGTTTAAATCTATGATAATAAGCTTCTGTTAATCCTGTTTCTTCTAAAATATTATATAAATTTTCTGAAATTCGAAAACCACCAATAGGAGCTGTGGATTCCATTCGTTTTGCATTAATAACAGGTACACCTATAATATCCCACTGTTTTCCACCTTCAGGTCCAAAATTTCCAATTGTAACTTCTCCAATATTAGCGCCAATTCTAATTCTTATCTGAAAAAAGGCATTAATAGCTTGAGCCAGCTCACTGTTTCTCATGGTACTTATTATTTTAAAAGCTTCATCTACCTGTTTTTTTATTTCCTCATTATCACTACCATATAAAAAACTGTTATTTGCATCATTAAAAAGAAATGCAACTCGCTGCATATGAATACAAGTATAAAACAATTCCTGTGCTATATATTTTTCAGCTTCTTCATGGTCTAATTCTTTTATTTTGGGATCAATATTTCCTCCATAATGAAACATCAGACTGTCGCCTTCTATTTTATTGAGATACCCGCCATGCTGTTGAAGGACCCAACTGAAAGACGCATATAATCCATTTAAAACAATTTGATTTTCCATAGGTGTAAGAAATTTAGACAAAAAAGAATAATCTGCAATATCTATAAACCCAATTCCAACAATACACTGCTCTGATTCATTTGGTATAGAACCATTCTCAACTATAGCTTCTACAAGTTGTTTTGGAAGATAGTAATCCTCAATTTGTTTTCTAATAGAAATTTCCAATGAAGCCTTTTCTAAATCAGTCTCGGAATCTAAAGGATCAGATCTGCCCTCTAAAATATCCGGGAGTTCTCCACTTATATCTCCTGCATCCAATTGGGAAACTAACTCAAGAACCTCTTTAACACTATTTTTTTCAGTGGTATCCAGATTATTAATATGACCCAGGGCATTTAGATAATTTTCAACATATGCCTGTGCACTAATTTTTTTATGGTTTGTACTCTCTGATTTCGATAATAATCTTTCAGTTTTATCAAGCAGACCAATATGTCCATTAACTTTATTACTATTTTCCACTATTCCATATCCTCTATAGATAGTTATTTATACTACAGGATAACACATCATCCTTTTTCTGTACATATAATCATTTTTATGATAAATATAAATGTACATAAAAAAGGAGTGGGTATGGCAGATTCGATAGCTATTGCCTCTGGTAAGGGTGGAGTTGGAAAAACAACAACAGCATCCAATCTGGCAGCATATTATGCAGGGAAGGGCTTGCAAGTGGGACTTATAGATATCGATCCACTCTCAGATATAGCTGTAATTTTTGACCTCCCAAAAGATTTATATTTAAAAAAAGAATCAAAGCTTTTAAAAAATAAACCCCTTGAATCCTATACAATTAAAATATTACCGAACCTTGACCTCCTTTTTCCTATTACAAAAACGGGAACATTTGACAGTATTATTCTAAAAGAACTCCTTGAAAATGATTATTCAGAAGAATTAAATGAAAAATACGATTTATTAATCTTCGATATGCCAGCAGGATTACAAACTGAGGAAAATCTTAACTTTTTAACTCTTACAAACCATCTTATACTTGTAACAAACCCGGAACCTGTTTCTCATGTGGCTGCGGGAGCCTATCTTAAAGAAGCTAATAAAATTACAGGTAAAAATAAATTTTTCGCGTGGCATAACAAATACAAGGGCTATTCAGAAATTACATTTGATCCTGTAGATATAATTGGCAACTATAATAAAAATATGCCAAAGGAAGAGCACATCAATTCAACAGATTTTAATGTACAAAATATTGCATTTATACCTGAAGACCGCTCTATGGATTTACTACAGGGGGATCCTGCCATTCTTATACAATTATTGAGAACCATTTCAACAATACTGGATATGGTACATAGTGAATTATTAAAAAGTATCTCATGCAAAGCAGACATTTCACAAAGAATGATTAATTTAATTAAATTCTATTTCAAAGCACATCCTGTTATTCCAAATACTGATGAAGCTTTAGGAAACCTTGCAGCATACATTGCAATACTATCAGGTATAAGTGTCCAGGAAAGCCAAACTGAAGACTACCACTTATTTACTGATAATCAAAAAAAGGAACTTATAAATTTTATAAATTCTATACAAAACAATTCTCTTGGTCATCAACTTCTGAAAACAAGGAGACTTATTAATCAAAAAATAGCTTCTCTTGAGTCTGAATCTTCTCTTTTCTCTGTACCTATGTCTCATGACCCGGGAGCTGCACTTGATAAGGAGTTAAGTATAGCCTTAATTAAAATACAACAATCAGGAATTTTTTCTCTTACTAATAGTGGTGGGCTTTTACTATTTTACTTTTCACTATACAAGCTATTCCAATCAGATAAACTTTTAAATCTACTCCTGGAATTCATTCCCAAAAAAAATAATGAAATCTCTGAAAGAGATCGTTATACACAAATTAAAAATTTACTAAGAAAAGACAGCAGTTACCAAAAATCGTATTTTAAATTAATTAAAACTTTTTTACCTCTTGTGGCAAGACAGGTTTCAACAGCTGCAAAAACCTTCGGCCTTAAAAATCTTGTGTTTATGGATAGTAATGGTAAAATTATTAAATCCGTTTACCTGAAGTTAACTTCATCTTTTATTCATGAGGCTATTAACGGAGGACTGGGAATTATAATCAATTTCAACTATAGACCAGCCTCTGCTGTTTTTTCCAAGGCTGCAGAAGAACTATTAAAGTATATTAATTCTGAGGATAAAGAACAGCCTTAAAATAATTATCCAGATCAAGATATTTTAGAGCAGCATCTCCTATCATTTCACCAGACAAGGCATCATTCCTGACTGGCTTATTGAGAAGAGAGGAGCTGTCCAGGTTAAATCTGAATACAGCATCCATCAGACCAAGCCAGTAGGAATTCTCCAATACAGATTCTTCATAAGCTCTGCGAAACCCTTCTTTAATCTTTGTAACATTTTCAACACTTATTTCAGAACTCCTTACTTCATCTTCAATGACAACACCAGAACTTCTTACCTCATCTATAACTTTGAAAACTATAGCCGTCAGTTCTTCAACCCGCTCAGGATCACAAGCAAAACCTATAGAAAGAGTATACATTTCGGCAGGTGATTTAATAGGAGAGGCAGAGACATTGACACCATAGGTACCGCTGGCATTTTCCCTTACTTCCTCCCAAAGTCTTAGATCCAGAAGATCCCGCAATGCATATAGAGCTGTGTTATTTTCAAGGGTCCATATATAATCACCTGAAAAAAGAATATTTACAGAACTTTTCTGTTCGATACCCACATGTACATCAATAGAATTTACTCCCTGAATCAGATCCAGTTTCCTATCAATCCAGTTTTCTCTGACACCTGACTGGGGAATTGAAGCAATATATGATTCAACAAGATATCTGAAGTTTTCCGGGATATTACCGGCAAAAAAGAAAATAAAGTCGTCAGGGTTGCTAAAACGCTCTTGAAAAATATCATAGGCTTTTCCCTGATCAATCTCACCTAACCGTGATAGTGTCAGAGGTTGTGAACGGAAATGATCGTTGTAAACTGCTTCATTAATAGCATCTTGAAAAATAATCTCCGGCTGGCTTTCTCTGTTTTCTATCAATCCTCCCAGACGGTTTATTAATGATTTAAAGGCTGTATCATCTCTACGAACTGAGGTAAAGTATAGATTTAAGAGCTGAAAAAGGGTTTCAGCATCTTTAGGAATGCTGCTACCTGAAAAACCTTCATAAAGAGTACCTATATATGGGCTAAGTGAGACCATCTTACCAGATAAGACTTTTCCGAGATCCACCACACCAAGGTCACCTAGGCCGCTTAGTGTAACAAGAGTTGAAGCCATGGTTGCAGAAAGGTAGTCTGAATCTTCAGAAAGAGAAGTACCACCGGGACTAAAGGCGGAAAATAGCAATTCGTCGTTTTTAAGGTCAGTATTCTTAAAAACAACCCTGCTCCCATTGGATAGTTCCCATATATCAAAGTCTGCAACTTCATCACGGGAGGTGGAATCAATAGATCCGGCCAGGGGTAAATTATTTGATAAAACAAACCCTTTTGTTCCGTCATCATATGCCTTAAGATCCTCGGAGACCACTCTTTCAAATCCTCTCTCAAAAAAATCTTCCCCAGGATATACAACACCATCTTTTTCAGGTCCCGTAACAATTACTACAGGATCACTTTCTGATCTAACAGTACGGCCAGTGGCAATAACTTCATCCAGAGAAAGATCAGAGAAAATAGATTTAACCTCGAACAACTCCCATTCAATACCAGGAGAGGGAGTTCCCTCAAGAAAATATTTTGTAAGTTCCTCTACATAAAGTACAGATTCTGTTTTATCTTTTTCCCTGTATATGGATTCTATATAGCTAAGGAGATCACTTTGGGCTCTTTCAAACTCAGATTCTGTAAATCCAAACCTCATAAACCTCTCATTTTCTTTAAGAAGGGCATTAAAAGCCTTTACAACGCCGCCCTCTGCGGTCACAGCACCCATACTGAAGGTTGACTTTGTCCTTACAAGACTGGAACCTCCTGCAAAAGCATAAATGTATGGAGGAACACTCTGATGTGTAAGTTCATTCAATCGTTGTTCATACATAATATTGTTTAAAATTTTAATTATATTAATTCTATAACTATATTTACTATTCTCAAACAAGGAGTCGTTTTTATAGATAAGCTCAAGAGTTGTTACTGTAGCTTCAGGATCGGAAACAATAGAGTACATCCTTTTACTATTGTCTGGAACATAGAATTCTTCCCTGGGTCGGGGATTATTACCATTTGAATATGATCCAAATAATTCTTCAATCTGATTTTTGATAGAATTTGTATCCACCTCACCAACAACTATAACAGACATTAGTTCAGGACGATACCAATCTCTATAGAAACGCTTAATCGTATTATATGAGCTATTTTTCACGATGTCCATATCGCCTATGGGCAGTCGTTCTGCATATTGTGATCCTGAAAAAAGAACGGGTAAATATTTATCAAGCATTCTGGCATCTGCACCCCGGCCTACCCTCCATTCCTCATATACAACCCCTCTCTCCTTATCCACTTCTTCATCTTTAAAAGCAATTTCAAAAGCCCATTCTTTTAAAATACTCAGTCCCTTTTCCAACATTAGAGGATCATCTGCAGGAATATTTATTTTGTATACAGTTTCATCAAAACTTGTATATGCATTTATATCAGCACCAAACTGCATACCAGTGCTTTCTAAATAATCAATAATTTCATGCCCTTCAAAATTTGTCGTTCCATTGAAAGCCATATGTTCTATAAGATGAGCAAGACCCAGCTGATCATTATCCTCAAGAACAGAACCTGCATTTACCACAAGTCTAAGGACAATCCTGTTTTCCGGTTTACTGTTTGGTCTTATAAAATATTCAAGACCATTTTCAAGGACACCATGTTCCACTGCCTGATCAAGGGGAATAACAGAATCCCCATTATTAGAAACAATATTTCCTGTCGAAGTACAGGAAATTATTAAAATTACAAATAGAACCGATATCAACTTTTTCATAACTTCTCCTGTGAGATCAAAATTAATAGATTATACAATATATTGTTCAAGTAAGCCCTGCGGGCGGCATCTAACCTAAAAGACTAAATCTACAACACTATATAATCCACTCCAATCTCCATAGGTTAAAATATTAACCAAACAAACAATCTAAAGGAGA
>JAQIBN010000177.1 GCA_027859095.1 Spirochaetia bacterium
TGAAAAAAATAATTATTTTATTTTTAATTTCAATCACATTTGTATTACCGGCTTTTAGTCAGACAATGGAAATGGCAGAGAGTAATAAATATAGAGTATACACAGATATAACTGAGGAAGTAGCTCAGTATACAGCAACTGCTATGGATGAATATTTTAAATTATATAATCAGTATTTTCATTTTAATGAAAATAAACTCGAATCAAAACTTCAAATACGTATTTTCCAAACAAAAGAAGAGTTTGATAGCTATCTTTCATCAATTATACCAGGAACAAGTAATTCTTATGTATTTCTTCAATACAAAAATTCTAACAGGAATGAGCTTGTAGCCTATAAAATGGATGATATTGATAAAATGAAAAAAACTCTCATCCATCATGGTTTTGTACAATATTTAAAAACGTTTATCCCTCAAGCCCCTCTTTGGATGCAGAAAGGGTTTGCTATTTACTTTGAAAAAAGTCTTTATAACGAACAGGATAATTCAGTATTATTCCAGGACAACCGTGATTGGGCAGTTACTCTCAAAAAATATATAGCTGCAGATAGACAAGATCCCCTTAATCAAAAACTGTTCTCAATAAATGATCTTTTAAAACTTGATACAGCAACTGCTAATAAAAATATTAATGTATTTTATGCAGAATCATGGGGCCTTGTAAGTTTTCTTATTAATTCAAAATATCAGGAATACAACAGAGTTTTGTGGGATGCAATTTCTTCTTTGAAACCAGAGACTCTTAAAACCGAAAATGAATCTGCCATTTTAGAATCATCCTTTTCATGGATAGATAAAAACACCTTTCTTTCAGATTTCTACTTCTTTGCTGAATCTATTAAATCATTCAATGAACTTGTACAGGATGGAATTAAATCCTATTCTGATGGTTCTTTAGGAGAAGCTGAAAGAATTTTTATTAAAGGCATGATTATAAATGAAAATAACTATATTCCTTATTATTATATGGGTTTGATCAATTATTCGAGAAAAGATTACGCCATGGCTGAATACTACTATCATTCAACTGCTGAAAGAGGTGGAGATTCTAATTTGATAAATTATGCCCTAGGTGTAAATTCATATGCAAATAATAATTCTGAGGACGCAATATTCTATTTAAGTAAAGTTGAATCCGGAGATTATTATGACAAATCCATGGAACTTATTACAACACTCTCTGAGGAACCAATAGAATCTTCTGAAATCATCAATGATCAAAAAGATAATCCATCCAAAAGTAAATAAATATTATTAATATGGCGGTAAGTAGTTTTACCGCCTATAATTTATAATAACTATCTTCTCCGCTGGTGACGATTTCTTTCGTGAGTTTTTTTGGGATTCTTACTGTCAGGTAAAGTCTTTTTTTTACGAATTGCATTTTTTGGAGGAACAAGACCCTCATTCCTGAATAATCTTACTACCGCCAGTTCAACTTCCTTGTTTGGAGGTGTTATAGGGCTTATCAATCTCTTGACATCTTTAAAAGTATCACGAAAAAGGAATGTAGTGTTTTCATATTCTTCAGGAAAATTAATAAAAGAGGCAACTAATGCAGCAATAAACCTTCCTTTTCGAGTTTCATTATTTGTTTTTACTTCTTCATCAATTATTTTAAGATCTTTAATAAAACTGATGGTGTGTTCATTATTACCTTTTCTGTTTAGTAATGAATTAATTTCAGGCAGCATAAATCTTAATAGATTGTATTTTAAAAGTGTTTGAAATATTGGAGCTGAATAACCTGTAGCCAGTATTTTAGTAACTTCTTCTGTCATTCTGGAAGATGAACACCTTTTTAATTCAGTACTATATTTTTTAATACTTTTACCTAACATAAATGAAATAGTAGAACCTGTTGTACCTGAATACTTTATTGCTCTGATCATTCTAACAGGATCTTCTATAAAAGTTGTAGAAAGGGGTATTAGAGATCTTATTTTTTTATGCTGTAAATCTTTCCATCCATCTATAAAATCAATGACATACTCTTTCTCAGGATCATAATAAAGAGCGTTTATTGTAAAATCTCTTCTTTTTACATCATCTTCTATCTGACCATAAACATTATTATCATTAGTTTGGGATTCTGACCTGAAAGTTGAGACTTCTATAATTTTATTGGGATAATACATATGTACTAGTCTAAAACGGCGACCTATAATTCTTGCATTCCAAAAGAGTTTTTTTATTTTACCAGGAAGTGCATTTGTAGAAATATCAAAATCTTTGGGTTTTTTATTTAAAATTAGATCCCGAACAGCACCTCCGACAATATATGCATCAAATCCCGAATCAGCTAATCTCTTTGTAATTTTTACTGCATCCCTATCCATTAAGGATCTATCAATTCCATGATCTTTTTTTGTGTAAATACGGGCAATAACTACCCTTTTCCCTGAAGAAGAAGTTCCATAACGTATGAGCAATTTTTTATCTCACTTGAATTTTTAGTCTATTCCAGTCTACTATCATAGAAGTGAAAGATATAATAATCAAGAGGAAGATTTAATGCTGATAGAACCAAAAATATTAAAAGGCTTTCGAGATTTTCTTCCTGGAAAAGCACTAAAAAGAAAAAATATTATAACAATTCTCGAAAAAACATTTACGAGCTTTGGATTCCAGACAATAGATACTCCGGTTCTTGAGTACAAGGAAGTTCTTCTTGGAAAAGGTGGTGGAGATACTGATAAGCAGGTTTATTCTTTTAAAGATAACGGGAAGCGAGACGTTGCAATGCGCTTTGATCTGACAGTACCATTTGCCCGATTTATGGCATTACACATCAATGAACTGAATTTGCCATTTAAAAGATACCATATAGATAAAGTTTGGAGAGGAGAAAATACCCAGAAAGGTAGATACAGAGAATTTATTCAGTGTGATTTTGATATTGTTGGTTTAGATAATGCCTCTGCAGATTTTGAAATTTTACAAATAATACATAATTCCTTTAAAGCTCTGGAAATAGACAATATTACAATTAAAATTGCACATAGAGGAATATTCAACAATTTTCTTGCAAATATAAATGCATCGGATAAGGCTGTTGAAATTATGCGGACTGTTGATAAAATCAGTAAGATCGGTAGGGATAAAGTTTTTGATATTCTTAAAGATCTAACAGATCTAGATTCTGCAGATAAAATACTTGAATATATAGAACCAGGTAAAGATTTTTCAGACACACTTAAAAAGATTATAACAATGTCCGGGGGAAAGTCAGAAAGCTCTGAAAGACTATGGGAGGTCTATGAATTCTTACAAAAAACTGGAATAGAAAATCTATTTCAACTTGATCCATCAATTACCCGGGGGCTGGATTACTATACTGGTATAGTCTACGAAACCTTCCTAAATGATCTACCCGGGCTTGGTTCTGTATGTTCCGGAGGAAGATACAATAATCTGGCATCTGTATATACAAAGAGAGAACTTCCTGGAGTTGGTTCCTCCATTGGTCTTGACCGACTAATGGCAGGTCTTGAGGAACTGGGACTACTTGAAAACAATAACACTAACAACGGGGTTATTGTTTTAAATATGGACAAAACTCTTCTTCCACACTATCACAAAATCGCTTCTGTCATCAGAGATTCCGGCCTGGCATGTGAAGTATATCTTGATAGCAAAAAAATGGGGAATCAGTTCAGTTTTGCTGATAAAAAGGGTATCTCATATGCCATTTTATGTGGAACAGAAGAACACAGCAGTAATACTGTAACACTAAAAAATTTGGCAACAAGAGAAAATCATGATAAAATACCCCTTGATGAAGCTATAGTACTTATAAAAAAAGGGTAAGGTAATAAAATTAATGGAAAAACTTCCTGTATATGAACAGAAAGAAAAAATACTCAGTGAACTGAAAAATAATCAGGTAATAGTTGTTGAAAGCCCAACAGGTTCAGGGAAAACAACTCAACTACCAATAATATTACGTGAAGCGGGATATGGGGATTCCGGAATAATAGGAGTAACCCAGCCAAGAAGAATTGCGACTGTCTCTGTAAGTGAATTTATAGGTAATCATTTTGAAGAACAAGACCGAAACATTGTTGCTTATAAAATGCGCTTTGAAGATACCACAGATATTTTTACAAGAATAAAAATTATGACTGACGGTATTCTTCTACAGGAACTCAAAGCTGATAAACTCTTATCCAAATATTCTGTTATTATGATAGATGAAGCTCATGAAAGAAGCCTTAATATTGATTTTATTCTTGGTCTTTTAAAAAATATTCTAGAAGTCAGGCATGATTTAAAAGTGATAATATCATCTGCTACAATAAATGGAGAAATATTTTCAGAATATTTTAACAATGCTCCTATAGTCCATATCGAAACACGTGTATATCCCATTCAAACAATTTATGTAAATGTACCAAAAGATAATAGAGATGAAAATATAATATTAAAAATTGGCGATATTGTATTCAATGAGGTAAGAAAAAAGGATAAAGGTGATGTTCTGGTTTTCCTACCTGGTGAACGTGCAATTAAAGAATGTGTAACCCTGCTGCAAGGCAGTAAAATTGCCAAAAAACTTTTTATAATTCCTTTATATGGAAGACTTTCCAGGGAAGAACAGGAAAGAGTTTTTCTAAAGACCCCTTCCGGAAAAATAAAAGTTGTTATTTCCACAAATATTGCAGAAACCAGTATTACGATAGATGGAATTAAAACAGTTATTGATCCTGGACTTGCAAAAATAAATTTCTACAGTCCAAGAACTTTTACTGAATCCCTTGTTGAAAGTTCAATATCCAAAGCTTCATCCAATCAGAGAAAAGGAAGAGCAGGAAGAACTGGACCAGGTACATGTTACAGACTATTCTCTAAACCTGATTTTGACACAAGAGACTTATATACACTTGAAGAAATCTTTCGTACAGACCTGTCAGAAGTAGTTCTTCAGATGTCAGAGCTTGGTATTACAGACTTTAAAAGTTTTGACTTTATTTCAAAACCAGGGAATCAGGGCATTACAGGCGCAATTGATACATTAAGACTTTTAGGGGCATTAAATTCAGATAATACTCTCTCAGAAGCCGGGAAAATGATGGTTAAATTCCCGTTATTACCACGGCATTCTAAAATGATAGTTGAATCAATAATGAGATATCCTGAAGTTCTTGAAGAAGTTCTTATAATTTCTGCTTTTTTATCTTCTCATTCACCATTTTTACTTCCTCAGGGAGAAGAAATCGAAGCAAGGAATGCCCAGCACCATTTCAGAGATCCTTCAGGCGATTTCATATCGAATCTTAATTTATATAGAACATATACAAAGATATTGGATACAGATAAAAAGAAATATTTCTGTGATGATTACTACCTGGATTCACGTACTATGAATATGATAGTAAATATCAAGGAACAGCTGGGAAGCATTATTTCCGACATAGGGATACCAATAGGTGCCGGTGGAAAACCAAAAGAACTTCTGTGTGCAATTTCTGCAGGACTTATTCAATTTGTGTGTGTTAAAGCTGGAAGATCCGCCTATAGAAGCCTTACAGCAGCTCAGATACATATACATCCCGGTTCAGTAATGTTCAGAGAATCTCCTGAATATATTGTCGCAGGAGAAATTGTAAAAACATCACGGATGTTTGCAAGATCAGTATCTACATTGAAAAAAGAATGGCTTAAGGAAATATCTACAGACCTTACTAAACTTGAACCTGAAAAAACAGTTAAAGGACAAAATCAGAAAAAGATAAAAGACACTTCAAATACAATAAGTATAAATAATATTGCTTTTGAACTTTTTCCTTATAAAGGTAAAAAGAAAATTGCAATCCTGCCGTGGGAACAAATTAGAGATTTAGTAAAATCAACTCCATTGGATAAAATTGCTATCTACAATAATGTAAGAGGTAAAATTATTTTTAGGGATATGGAACTGGAGACAGGAAACAGAATGGCTAATATTATCCGGGTTATCCCCCATATTAATCCTGAAAAAGATTTAGCAATAAACAGTAAGTCCGGTGGCAGCTTTAGCATAAACTCAGAACTCAAAGATTTTACCAATTCAATTGATAAAATTTTACGCATTGTTAAGATTAAGAAAAAAGGAAGAGTTCTTGGATATCTTTCTTTAGAAACAGATGAAAATGGAACATATTGGCTTAAAACGAAAAAAGGTCTATATGGTGCCGTAGAAGGTAGTTTATCTGCTCTTGAAGTTATGGCAGACGAGATTACTTCTGATATGGATTCTACTTATAGTAAGATAGTTAGTTCTCTCTATGGTAAAATGACTAATATTTTTGATAGTTTTTAATTTTTTCTTGTGGAACTGATTTTCTGTATAATATACTATACGTTATATGGAAATAAATTTTTATAAATTACATATTGGCGGAAATGATCTTCTTCTTGTTAATCAAATTACTAAAGTTACAATTAGTACAGATGTAATACCCACAATTGCCAGGGATATATGTAAAAGAAGTAAAGGCGTGGGTGCAAATGGAATTATTTTCCTCTACTCAGGTAAAGAAAATGATATTAAAATGAAATTTTATAACTCTAAGGGGAGTGTAGATAATATAAGTTATGATGCTGTGTTATGCAGTGCAAAGTATATTTTTGATTATGGTATATCAGGAAGTAAATATATAGTTATTAATAGTGATTTTGGTGTCTTTACAGTTGATTGTATTGATAGTACAAGCTTCAGAATTACTCTGGGAGAAGCTTCGGATGAAAATGGTGAATTATTATCTGAAAATTCCATGTATGATTTTAGTAAACAAGCAATTATTGAAGGACGCTCAACTGTTTATACGCCCGTTACCCTGGAAGATACAGGAATTTCTGTTTTTTTTGCAAATAAACAGACAACAGATAAAAAAGATATTTCCAATTATTTCAGGCAATTAAAGAAAAAAAGACAATATAGAACAGCTTTTATTACTATTTTTAATGATGAAGAGATAGGTGTTGAAACATATTCTCAATATTACAGAAGGGATAACTGTTTTATTTCTGCAATTGCCGGGGTTGCCTCTGTACTTAATGGACTTTGCGACAGAGAATTGACTATATTTTACAAGTCAGATACCCTTTTTTTCCAATGGGATAAGGATAACAACCAGATATATATAACAGGACAACCTGCTTACGTTTTTTCCGGCAGCTATTATTTCGACCAGGAGAATTAATTACAGATGGATCCAATTATTGAAAGATTTAACAGATTATTAAAATCTATGATGGTAGATACAAATGATATAGACTTTGGAAATGATGATTTCTCAGGAAGTGTAAACAATGATTATGAAGAAGCATGGGATGAACTAAATGACTTTTTATCTTCTCCAAAATACGAATCAAAAACTTCTTTCATACCATCCCCACCTGAAATTCTTCGAGAAGATTATAAAAATAT
>JAQIBN010000311.1 GCA_027859095.1 Spirochaetia bacterium
GAATAAATATATACCAGAAAAATATTCCAAACTTGAAGAATTAATTTTAGCTATAAATAAAACAGAATCAAAGTGTCCTGTTTGTCATAATAAATGTGAATCTAGTGATATTATTCATCGTTATGAAACAAGGAATTTTTATAAGTGTCCTGTTTGTCAAATTACATTTCAGATAAATTATTCTAATACAGGGGATAGTTATAAAAAGGCATATTTCTTTGAAGAATATAAAAAACAGTATGGGAAAACCTATCTTGAAGATTTTACTAATATACAGAAATTTGCAAAAAAAAGGCTTGAAGTAATAAACAGTATTAGACCGGCTAAAGGAGGAGAGCATAATTCCCCCAGTTTGCTGGATATTGGCTGTGCTTATGGTCCCTTTCTTGTAGAGGCTTCACACTTTGGATACTTGCCTCAGGGGGTGGAAATAATTCCTGAAGCAGCAGATTATATACGTTCTGAGTTTGGGTTCAGGGTTTTTACAGGTGCTTTTGAAAATTCTGTCTTTGAACACCAATTTGACGTAGTGACAATGTGGTATGTTATAGAACATTTTAAGGATCCTGATTATATACTTATCAGGGTAAATAAGTTGTTGAAACAGGATGGTATTTTTTCATTTTCTACTCCAAATAGTTCAGGAATAAGTGCAAGGAAAAAAATGTCTTCTTTCCTTATGAAAAGCCCTCTGGATCATATTACAATATGGAATCCAAAAATATCAGCCAGAGTCTTAAGTCGTTATGGCTTTAAAATTAAAAATATTAGTATAACAGGGCACCATGCAGAAAGATTCTCTAGGTTTTTAGGGAAGAATTTTTATTTATTAAATAAAATATTTGATCTTATTAGTAAATTGTTTAAATTAGGTGATACTTTTGAGGTTTATGCACAGAAAATAAAGGAAATTGATGACTAACAAAACTATTCTTATACTTGGTGGTGGAGGCATGCAGGTTCCTGCCATAAAAATTGCTCATTCCATGGGTTGGACTACAATTGTAGCAGATGGCTTAAGCAATGTTCCAGCAAAACAATATGCTGATTACTTTGAAAATATAGACCTAAAAGATACAGATGGAATGATTCAAACTGCGTTGAAATATAAAAACAGTATTGGTTTGGATGGTGTCTTTACAGCAGGAACTGATTTTTCCGAGACTGTAGCAAGGGTAGCTAAAGCAGCTGGATTACCTGGTATTAGTATAGAAGCTTCTATAAATGCAAGTAATAAGTGGAAAATGAGGGAAGCTTTTAATTTACATAAAATTCCTTCTCCATTATTTTTTACTATAAACAATAAAATCCCTCTTGATTGTGATAATTTGGGTGAAAATGGTATAGATTTTCCTTTGGTTGTAAAACCAGTGGATAATATGGGTTCTAGAGGTATACGCAGAACAGATAACTGTGAGGAGCTCAAAATTGCTATAAAAGAAGCCTTGACTTTTTCAAGAACAAGCACTGTTATAGTTGAAGAATATCTTGAAGGATCGGAATTCAGTATAGATGCATTAGTATACGAAAATGAAATAATAATTTGCGGTTTTGCCGACAGACATATTTTTTATCCACCATATTTTATAGAGATGGGACATACTATTCCCACTTCTATTGATATTAAAGTAGTTGATGAGATTATCAATAATTTTAAAAATGCAGTCAAGGCTCTTGGTATCACAGAAGGAGCAGCTAAAGGGGATATACGTATTAGCAGAGGGAAGATCTATATAGGGGAAATTGCAGCCCGTCTTTCTGGTGGGTATATGTCCGGATGGACATTTCCTTACTCATCTGGGGTGCCTTTGACTAAAGGAGCTTTAAAAATAGCAGTTGGACAAAATCCAGGTAATTTAAAACCCATTTATAATAAAATATCTGCAGAGAGAGCATTTATATCAATTCCAGGCATTGTTAAAACAATAAATGGAATTAAAAATGCAGGAAAAGATACAAATATTAAAAATATTTTTTTAAGGGTTGATGTTGGTGACAGTGTCAAATTCCCAGAAAATAACGTCGAAAAAGCAGGAAATTGTATTGGAGTACATAAAAACAGGTCTGTTGCAATTAAATCAGCAGAAAAAGCTTGTCGTGAAATATTCATTCGTCTTGAAGCCTGTAATGAAATTACCGAAAAGTTTCTCTTTGGCCATTATCAATTGTGGGTTGAAAATGCTTTTGTTCTAAGCCAAAATGTTAATATTGAAGCTTTGGAAAATATGCCTGATTTTGAATTATCCAGGACTAATAATATAGGTATTATCACTTTACCGGAATTGAACATGGAATCGGTATTTGAATGGCATGGAAAATCTTCTGAAACGGCTTTTAAGGAAGTTTTTGATATAGTTTCAATGGAAAATGAAAATACAATTTTACCTGTTGTCTCAAAGATAAGTTCACATAAAATTGATTCTGTAGATTTTTATGATGGTGGCATAGTGTTAGGTAAGTTTTTCTATCGGGCCTTTCTTAGGGGAGGAGTGCAGGGTGGTGTCTGGGCAATAGATACCCTGAGGAAAACATTGGAAGAGAAAAAAAATCCCCTGGAGTTATTTGCGCGATGGAAAGATTATTAGTATTAGTTTTAATTTTCCTTCTGTTTTTAACTGCAATAGTGGTAGCAGAAGAGACTGTAGTTGATAATATGATCTCATTGACTACTTTAATAGGTGAAACCTCTTTAGAACTGAGTTGGAATTCATATCGTTCCATGGGAGAATTATCTTTAAATGGTAAATCAATATTATTTAAACCAGGTATCCCTTTTCTTCTTTTAAATTATTCTGAAAAATCTGAAAATTTTGATATAAAAAGAGGTGTAAATGGTGATGTTTTCTTTTCTATCGAAGCAGCGGCATTTATTTCCAGTTTTTATACATTTTCTCCTAATCAGAGAAATCCTCTTAAAATTAAAGCAATTATTATTGATCCTGGCCATGGT
>JAQIBN010000235.1 GCA_027859095.1 Spirochaetia bacterium
ATTAGTAACTTACAACGATTAACTTTAATTCCTTTTGGTAAATTATTATTCATTTGTGTAAGTAATTCATTTTCACTAATATCTGAACTTAGAGTTATAGATAAAACTTCCACATCCGACTCTATTCCTAAAGATATGGGATGTGCAAACTCTATTTTTGGTTTAGGATTATATCCCTGAGTATATTTGATTTTTACACCGGAACGTCTTAAAGTTTTAGAAAATACATTTAAAATATTTAAATGTGAAAGATAGACTGCTTTCCCTTTTTTGCTAAATTCAAGTAAATACAAAAAAGAAAGATCAGAACTTTCTTCAACAATATCTATATTAGGTAAATTGGATAATTTTTCCTTATTTGTATTTTTCTCTACAACAGTATTAGTATTACAAATACCACAATTATGAGTACATGGATCATCACAGACATCAGTTGTTTCATAATTTAAGGCTTTTATATATTCACGTTTTAAATATGGTTTTGTTATACCTAAGGTAATTCCATCCCATGGAAACTTTTCATCTAAGGATTTCTCTTTGGTTATTTCTTCTTCAACATTCCAGTTCACCTTGTCTATTGATTTTTTCCAAATAGACATATCAAAATGTTCTTCCCAGGCATCCAGTCTTGCCCCAGATTTATATGCATCAAGAATAATATCACCTACCCTTTTATCACCTCTGGATATAATACCTTCAACATATGATACAATAGGAGAATGATATGAGAGTTTGACATTACTATTTCTTTTAAAATTATTCTTTAAATCCCTCATATCTTTATAAGCTTCATGTTCTTTCAACTGTGCTGACCATTGAAAAGGAGTATGAGGTTTAGGTATAAAAGTACCTACATTAACATTTAACTTCATACCTGTCTTTTTCTGTATTTCTTCTATATAAGAAGAAATTTTATTTGCTTCTGTAGATCTCTCAGTTCCTGGAAGACCTATCATAAAATAGAATTTTGCTAACTTCCAGCCCATTCCCTTAGCTTCTTTTAATATAGATATAATTTTTTCAGGATCAATTTCTTTATTTATACTTTTTCTCCATTTTTCTTCTGGAGTTTCTATAGCAAATGTTAATCCACTTCTACGTACTCTTGATAATTCCTTAAGTAAGGGTAAGGTAAATGAGTTTATTCTTAATGATGGTAAAGAAAAAGATATGTTATTGGAAACATGCTGTAAATTAAGTCTTTGAATAAGTATATCAAGGTCTTTATAGTCACCCGAAGATAAAGATGAAAGAGTAATCTCATTATAGCCACATTTATCGACTAGAAAATCAACTTCTTCAATTATATGATCTATATTTTTTTGTCTATAAGGTCTATAAAAAGACGCAGCATGACAAAATCTACAACTATTTGGACACCCCCTCATTATTTCAATAATTCCATTGTCCTGTACTGTAGATATACTTGAAATAGGAAATAAACCAGTTAATTCACTATTAAAACCAGGCCAAATTGATCTACGAACCTGGGTTGTTTTAGTATCAGTCCAAATAAATGGAGAATTAGATAAAGTTTCAAGTATAAATTGTCGGTTTGCACCCTTTTTTTTGGCAACAGAGAGAGAAGTCATTAATTCATAAAAATCTTTTTCAGCTTCTCCAAGATAGACTGCGTCAAAAAAACTTCCAAAAGGAGCAGGATTTGTAATAGCAGGACCTCCTGCTATTATAACCGGATCGTTTTCACTTCGGTCAATATTTAAAATGGGTATTTGACCTGTTTCCAGAATTGTAAGAATATTTGTAGCACTTAATTCATATCCAATGGAAAAGCCCAAAATATCTAATTCATTTAGAGGAATACCATTTTCCAAAGTATATAATGGAATATTATTTAATTTTAATTTTGTTTCAAAGTCTTGTGCTGGAGAAAAAACTCTTTCACAGCTTATTCCTTCAATATTATTTAAGCCCCTGTACAATAATTTTATGGCCTGGTTTGACATCCCAATTTCATAAAGGTCGGGAAAGCAAATACCAAAATTTAAATTTGATTTATTATAACTTTCAATAGAACCAAATTCTCCTCCAACATAACGTCCAGGCATTAAAACATTTAATAGAATGTTCTTTAAATCTTTTTCAGGCTTAATTAAACTCATTTTTAGTACCTATATCTTCTTAAATAAATATTTTGTAGTATTCCTACTGAAATAAGAGCAGTCCATAATGAAGAGCCCCCATAAGAAATAAACAATAAAGGAATTCCTGTTATTGGCATAATACCAATTGCCATGCCAATATTTATAATAACATGGAAAAAAATCATCATAATTATACCAGCACCTACGTAAATACCATAACTATCTTTTGAATTCATTATAAGTATTAATCCCCTAACCAGTATTATTGAAAAAAGAAGAATTACCAAAACGGATCCTATATAACCTAATTCCTCGGATAAAATAGAAAAAATAAAATCAGTACTTTGTTCAGGAAGGAATCGATAATGACTTTGGGTTCCATTTAAAAAACCTTTACCAGACAGACCTCCGGAACCTACGGCAATTAAAGACTGAATTATATTCCATCCAGTCCCTTTCGGATCAACACTGGGGTCAAGAAATACAATGAAACGCATCAATTGATATTCTTTTAAAAAGGATCTAACTGCAAGGGAACCAAACAAACCTGAAATTAATACAAACGCTGAATATATCATCCAATAAAAATAACTTCTTTTTGAATAAATAAAACCAATTAGAGAAAGCAATGCAACTATACCTATTGATCCAACAAGAATCATAAATAATTCATTACTAATTAAGATCTCTACAAATCTAAACTCTTGTTTAAGAATAATTTTTTGCCATGCAGGGAGAACCCCCATAAAAATCATTAGTAAACCTGATATTAAGAAAAAAAGAATATATCGTTTTTTTACACCAGCCATAAATGAAATTACAAGAAAAATGGGAATAAAAACCAGGGCTGTACCCATATCAGGTTGTGCAATAATAAGTACAACAGGAATAAATCCTATTATCATTGCAATTATGAAAGTGGAAAGATCTCTAATAGATTTTTTCTTTTTAACAAAATAATCTGATAAAAAAAGAATTGTAGCAATTTTTGTAAACTCAGAAGGCTGAATACCAAAACCAAAAAAACCAAGCCACGATTTTGATCCATTTACCTCCCGTCCAAATATTAGTGTTAAAATAAGAACAAAAATAGCTCCTGAATAGAAATATAATGACCATTGTCTAAATAATAAATAATCAGAAAACATAACAACAAAAAAAATAATTAACCCACTTATAATCCAAACAATTTGATATATAAATTCATTTGAAATTCTTATTCCAGTAGATGTAATTCCACTGGAATAAATAAACATTATTCCAAGTGTCATTAACCCCAGCATTGAAATAAAAACTGCAAAATCAATATTAAAAAGATTTTTAATTTTCACTCAGGTTTCCTTTTATTTCTTAACCAACCCCAACGTAATGAATCAATAGCTTCATCATAGGTTTCTTTTGCAAAAATTCCTTGATATATTATATTTGCTGCCCTAATTGCCCACCATTCCCAATCATTCACTGCTTCAACCATAGTGACAACTACAACCTGATCTTCTGGTAAAGCGTCATAAGGGCCATAGGAAACAAACCATGCATTCCAACTATCCTCAAGGCCGACTTCACCTGTTCCTGTCTTTCCTGCAACATCTACAGCCTCTGTAGTTATCACAACCTTGGATGTGCCATCAGTAATTACACCTCTCATGTATTCCTGTATACTTTTGTATGTCCTGTTGTGTATCGATGCAGTATGAAGTATTTCAGGAGTCTTTTCCTCTAATACTGTACCAGTAATAGAATCACGTATTTCTTTAAGTATATGCGGTTTATATATTACCCCTTCATTTACTATCATAGCAACCAAATTTGCCATTTGTATAGGAGTGGCATTCAAAAAGCCCTGCCCTATAGACATATTAACAGTATCGCCACCAACCCATTTTGTATTATATATACGCTCTTTCCACTCAGGTGTAGGTACCAGGCCAGATATTTCTCCAGGTAAGTCAATGCCAGTATAAGTACCAAGTCCAAACCTTCTTGCATAATCAGAAATAATATCCACACCCAGATATTTATATCCTAAAGTATAAAAATATACATTACAGGATTGTTCAAGAGCCTCGTGTAATATTAATTTACCATGACCTTCAGGAACATGACAATTGAATTCTCTATTACCAAACCATACACTGCCTTCACAATTAATTGTTTTATCTACAGGAAATAATTTTTCTTCCAAATTAGCAGTCGTCAATATCACTTTAAATGTAGAAGCAGGTTCATAAGTAGATTGGATAGTTCTATTTAGAAAGGGATGGCGAGTGTCTAAAGCCGCATCACGAAAAGTAAAACTGCTTTGATCATCATAAAAATTATTTGGATTAAACCATGGATATGAAACAAGTGCAAGAACCTCACCTGTGGAGGGTTTAAGGACTACTACGGACCCTATTCTTTCACCTAATGCTTCTTCTGCAAGAGTTTGTATAGTAGAATCAATAGTAAGAATTAAATCATTTCCATTTTCCGGAAGCTTATCTTCAAGCTGAACATTTTGTATTTTACGTCCCTGAACATCTACAGTTTTATAATGAAAACCATCAGCACCTCTAAGTATTTGATCATAGTATTTCTCAATACCACTTTTACCAACAACAGAATTTATATCATAACCACTATTATAGAGAATTTGGAATTCTTCACTGGTTATATCTCCCACAAACCCCAAAACATGAGAAATAGATCCCTTTTTTAAGTAACTTCTAATGGGTTTACTAATCCATGTAACTCCCTTGAAATCCTCGATCTTTTCTGCAATTATATTTATAATAGTAAGTGGAACACCGC
>JAQIBN010000239.1 GCA_027859095.1 Spirochaetia bacterium
ATAATAACAAGATATAAAAATTCAATAAAAATAAAGAGTTTTACTTATTTGCCTTTAGATAGCTTTTAAGTTAAAATTACAAAGATTTATCGTACTGTTACTGGAGGTTTCATGTCTGTTTCAAGCGTAGAAGAGATAAAATTCTCTGATGAGCTAATTTCATTTATTGGCGATTGGAAGAATCAACCTGGAAATTTAATAATGATTTTGCACAGAGTCCAGGAGGAATTTTCTTACATACCCAGAGCTGCTGCAAAAAAAGTATCTGAAATGCTTAATGTTCCTATGTCAAAAATTTATGGAGTTATAACATTTTATCATTATTTTAAGCTTGAGAAACCAGGAAAACATAATATTCAGGTTTGTATGGGTACTGCCTGCTATTTAAAGGGTGGTGAAGATCTTATTGATGAGCTTGAAAGTATTCTTGGTATTGGAGTTAACCAGGTAACAAATGATGGTAAATTTTCTATTGAAGCTGTTCGTTGTGTTGGTTGCTGTGGACTCGCTCCTGTTGTTGTTATTGGTGGTAAGGTCTTTGGAAAGCTTACCAAAAAGAAACTTCCTGAAGTTCTTGCGAATTTCGAGGACAAGTAATGGAGATAATAAAAATGTCTAAATTAGATCGTAATGAACTCATAACGTTAAGAGAAGAGAAGAAAAGAGAATTTTCCACCAAAGCTGAAAATGGTGATACAAAAATAATTATTGGTGTAGGAACCTGTGGTGTAGCTGCAGGGGCAAGAGATACAGAAAGTGCTTTTATAGATGAGCTTAAATTGCAGAATATATCAAATACTACTGTTATTTCAGAAACTGGCTGTATGGGGTTGTGTCATGTAGAACCTACTATTGAAGTAATGGTTCCAGGTATGCCTTCTGTAATTTATGGAAATGTAGACGAGACTGTTGCCAGAGAAATAGTTAAAACTCATATCCTTGGAAAAACTGTTGTTGATAAAAATGTTTTTGATAAACCTGCATCTGATATTGTTAATGAAGATGAAAGTGCCTCTGATTTCAAACAATATAGAATTGTTTTAAGAAATTGTGGAATTATTGATCCTGAAAAAATCAATGAGTATATAGCCAGAGATGGATATGTGGCTCTTGAAAAAGCTGTATTTGAGATGAGTGGCGATGATATTATATATGAAATGAAGGTTTCAGGACTTCGCGGCCGGGGGGGAGCAGGCTTTCCTACATGGATGAAGTGGAATTTCACTAAACAGGTTGATGAAGAATTCAAATATATAGTTTGCAATGCAGATGAGGGTGATCCTGGTGCATATATGGATCGTAGTACACTTGAAGGAGATCCACATTCAATTTTGGAAGCAATGACCATTGCCGGTTATAGCATAAACTCTAAAAAGGGGTATATATATATTCGAGCTGAATATCCACTGGCAATTGAACGATTAAAAATTGCAATGGAGCAATCCAGAGAGCTTAGCCTGTTGGGAGATAATATTCTTGGCAGTGATTTTAGTTTTGATATTGAAATTAGATTAGGGGCAGGTGCATTTGTATGTGGAGAGGAAACAGCTCTTCTTGAATCTATTGAGGGTGAAAGGGGTATGCCTAATCCTAGACCTCCGTTTCCTGCAGTTAAAGGAGTTTGGGGCGAACCTACCATTATTAACAATGTAGAAACCTGGGCCAGTGTTCCTGTAATTATAAATAAGGGTGGTGAATGGTTTTCCAGCATTGGTACAGAAGATACAAGAGGAACAAAAGTATTTGCACTAACTGGAAAAGTTGAAAATTCAGGTCTGGTTGAAGTTCCTATGGGAACTACCCTAAGAGAGATTATTTATGATATTGGTGGAGGAATTCCCAATGGTAAGGAATTTAAAGCTGTTCAGACTGGTGGTCCTTCAGGTGGAGTTATTACAAAGGAATATCTTGATACTCCGATAGATTACAAGAGTTTACAGGAACTTGGATCAATTATGGGTTCCGGTGGTATGATAGTTTTAGATGAAGATGACTGTATGGTTGATGTTTCCAAATTTTATCTTGGATTTACTATTGACGAGTCCTGTGGAAAGTGTCCTCCCTGTAGAGTTGGTGGAAGGGCTCTTCACAATATACTTGAAAAAATAACCAGAGGGAAAGGGGTAATCGAAGATCTTCAGAAACTAAAAGATATTGGATCAACTATGCAGCAGGCTTCTTTGTGCGGTTTAGGCCAGACATCGCCAAATCCAATTTTATCTACCCTTAAATATTTTGAAGAGGAATATGTTGCACATATACTTGATAAAAAATGTGTTGCAAAAAAATGTAAATCATTAATTACCTTTGAGGTCATACCGGATGCATGTACAGGTTGTACTCTCTGTGCCAGAAAATGCCCGGTGAATGCAATTTCCGGCGAACGAAAAACAGTTCATTTTATTGATCAGGACGCATGTACAAAGTGCGGGGAATGTTTTGAAGTTTGTAATTTTGATGCAATCCTGATCAAATAACACTTGTAGGGATGCCCCTATGTGATGCACTGAGCTCGACGAAGTGTGGGTGTCCTGATATATATTGTAAATATTTCTGATACTAAAATTATATGGAGTTATCAATATGTCTGAAAACGGATCTGTAAAAACATTTGTTATAGATACTAATGTCTTTATACACAAGGCGGATGCAATCCTTTCCTTCCGGGATAACGAAGTCGTTATCCCACTTGGTGTTTTGGAAGAACTGGATACTTTAAAAACTTACAGTGATGAACGTGGCCGAAATGCCAGACATGCAATTAGGTTTATCGATTCCATTGCAAAACATGGAGATTTGCAAAAAGGGATAAAGATGGAGAATGGCTCTATACTCCGGGTTGCTGTCTCTTTTAATAAAAAAGATATTTCAAATGATTTAAATAGAAGCAAGATTGATAATCATATAATTCAAACTGCAGTTGATCTGCAAAAAAATGGTAAAAAAGTTTTTTTTGTCTCAAAAGATATAAATGCCAGAGTAAAAGCACAGTCTCTGGGGTTGAAGGCCGTGGATTATGAGAAACAGAAAGTAAATATCAAGGATCTGTATACAGGGTTTAGAGAAATTGATGTTACAGCGGATACTATTTCGTCCCTTATGACTGTAGGTACTATACCCTGGAATGAGAAGATGGCAGCAAATGAGTTTCTTATTCTACATGAAAAAGGTAAGGAAGAGAGTGTTCTTGCAAGGTATGATTCAGAATCCGGACAGCTTAATTTTGTGGATAAACTTCATGAGTCTGTAAGTGGAATAAAACCTTTAAATATTGAACAGAGAATGGCTATTGATCTTCTTTTGGATGATTCTATTCATATTGTAACCCTTGTAGGCAAGGCAGGAACAGGGAAAACCTTATTGGCTATTGCTGCAGGTCTCCACCGGATTTTTAAGGATAACCACTTTAATAAAGTGTTAATCTCCAGGCCTGTTATTCCATTTGGCAAAGATATTGGATACCTTCCTGGATCAAAAGAAGAGAAACTAAGTCATTGGATGCAGCCCCTTCATGATAATATGGAATTTATAATGCGATCCCATAAATTTTCAAACTACAAAACAAGCGAATCTCTTTTGCAAAGTGAAAAAATAGAGGTTGAAGCCCTTACATATATCCGGGGAAGATCTCTGCCTCATCAGTATATTATTATTGATGAAGCTCAAAATTTATCACCCCAGGAGATAAAAACTGTTGTAAGCAGAGCGGGAGAGGGTACAAAAGTAATTTTAACTGGTGACCCCTATCAGATAGACAGCCCATACCTCGATTCCAATTCAAATGGACTTACATTTCTTGTTGAGGCATTTAAAGGGCAGGGAATTTATGGTCATGTTCTTCTTGAAAAATCGGAACGGAGTCAGCTGGCAGAACTGGCAGCAGAATTACTTTAAAATAATCCAAATTTTTTGTAAATATGATCTCCTTTCCTGCCGACAATCAGAAGGTATGAAAAGATGGATTTTAATAATATTTTGTTTAAGTGTGTTTCATCTCTATGGGGATGTTACATTTGGTGGTCTTCACCTATCTGAATCTGATCAGCTGCTGTTCTATGCAGATGCTACAGGTCCATTCTATGGAGATTATAGAACTATGTTTCAGGCTGATCTTACTGGTCAGAATATGAAACAGCTTACATTTTTCCCGGAAAGGGTTGTTCTTCTTGAGGATGGATCAAAATTACAGATTGAAAACCGTTTTGGGATTTTTCGTACGGATGAAAAATTTCAAAATCTGCAGGCTGTAAAAGAATTTCCTGCTTTTGAGAATGGAAAGGAAATTCAAAATGGAAAAATTTCCAATGTAGAAGCCTCTCCGGATGGCCAGTATCTTTTGTATTACAAACCTTTAAGTTTTTCATATGCAGATTTGGTGCTGTTTAGTGTTAAAGAGCAAAAAGAGGTTATCATATCTAAAGAAAACGAGTTTTCTTTAGATAATGTAGTTGCAAGATGGTCTCCTGATTCTGAATATTTTATCTATTCAAATAAGGGTGTATTATATTATTATTCCATAGATCAATTTGAAAATACCAGAATAATTGCAGAAGATTTCAGGTCTATTGGTGAGGGTGGTATTGCCAGTGTCAAATGGTCCACTCGAAATGACCTTTATTATATTAATGAGTCCAGGGTTTATAAAATTAATTCTGCTGAGTTTTTTACTCAATCGATATACAGCGGTTTATTTGGAATTGGAAATATGATAGGAAAAGTTCCATTTAATTTTGATCGAAATTTTGACAGTTTTGATATTTCTCCGGATGGACAAAAAATTCTTCTCAATAGAGGTGGCCGAAATTTATTTTTATATTATTTAAAAACTGGTGATTATCGTTCAACAGGTGATATTAAATCCCTCCCTTACTTGTTTTTACCACGAAATACAAATATTAAGCGTGTAATCTGGTCTGTGGATAATCTTATTACGATTTTAGCCAGTAGTGTGTTAAACGGTAGTTTTGAATCCTCCATTTTTCGTATAGATCTTGTTTCTCAGGAAGAGTCTTTGACTTTCACTCAAATGGATGAACTGGATGTAGAGGATATTGTTCTCACTGAAGATGAAAGAAATATTGCATTGATGAGAGAAGATGGTGTAGAGATAAAGAATTATGCTTCCTGGGCAGAAATAAGTAAATTTGAGCATCCAAGACCATATCATATTATGTGGAAGAATAATGAGGAGATACTTATATCCGGAGCATATTATAGTGAATTAAAAAATGTTGGCTCCAGTGAAACTCAAATTATAACTATATCCCAGCCTGGTAAATATGGATATGGGGCTGATGGATTAATATATGCATCACCTCTTGGTGATAATTATCAGTTAAATGAAAATGATATTTGGGTTGGAGTTGAAGAGGATGTAAATTTTCTGAATCCAGCTGTCTCATCCTTAAATAAGAGGGTTTACCTGGAACAAAGTTCCAATGGCAGTTATAACAATATGGTTATGGTCAGAGATATTCAGGGGTATGGAACAAAGACCCTCTTTGCATTCCCTGAAAAACAATATGAACCTTTTCCAAAACAGGAAGATCCATGGGATCTTCAAAATTTTACTCATGGATCCAGAATAAGAAGGAGAGAGGTTTCTCTTGTTTTTAATGCCATCGATTCTGTAGAGGGGCTTACCGAAATTCTTAATATTCTGACCGAGTATGATATTAGGGGTACATTTTTCATCAATGGTGAATTTATGAGGCGCAATCCTGAAGCAGTAAAAGAACTAAGCCTTTCAGGCCATGAAATAGGATCTATGTTCTATATTTATTTTAATATGACAGATGCAAAGTTTAAAATAGATGAAGATTTTGTTAAAAGAGGTCTAGGCAGGAATGAAGATGACTATTTTCTATTGACAGGAAAGGAGTTATCGTTATTATGGCATTCACCCTATTATTTTGTTAATAGTAATATTATTAAGGCTTCGGTCTTGATGGATTATGCTTATATAGGCAGGGATATTGATCCTTTGGATTGGGTATCTCTTTCTGACTGTGCGACCGATTCAATGTATCTTTCTACAATGGATATTATTGAAAAAATTATGTCAGAAAAAAAGCAAGGTTCCATTATTCCTATTCGAATTGGTCAGACTGTACGTGGAAGAGATGATTATTTATTTCAAAATCTTGATCTGTTGATAAATGGTTTACTTGTTCAGGGGTATGATATTGTTCCGGTATCCACCTTAAGAGAGCATGTGCAATAGGACGATTTTGAAAAAATGTGGTAGAGGGGAAAAATAATTTGCCTCTACCACTTGCAATACTGTTTGGATGTTTTTATATTTGAATTATCTTGAGTGGAGGAATTAGAGTGGGCACATTCAATCGATTGGATGCATACAAGGAAACTCATATTAAGACTGCCAGTGGAGGCAAGTTGATACTTATGATCTATAATGAGGCCGTACGTCAACTTGATCTTGCTCTTGAGTCAATTGAGAATAAAAAGCTTGAAAATGCGAGTAGTTCTATAATTAAAACTCAGGACTTAATAACAGAACTAATTGTATCACTGGATTTTGAAAAAGGTGGAGAGATTGCAAACTCTCTTTTTAGTTTATATATGTTTTTTAATAAGCAGCTCATGGAAGCTAATATGACTAAAGATGTCAATATCCTTAAAAATATTAAAATCTATCTTGTGGATTTAAAGAATGCCTGGACTCAGGCTGTGGCAGCATCTGGTATGGATAATGGTTCTAATGGTAGATCAGCTGGTGTAAATATTGCTGGTTAATTCTTCTGACAGACAGGAAAATATTATCATCAAGCTTTTAGCCCTATATGAAGAGCACAATAAAATGTCATTAAAGATTATTGAATTGCTCACCCATATTTCAAGTTCTATAGAGCAAGGTGATGGATCCAGGTTGGAAAAATACGCTTTAATTGAAAAAGAATTCACAAAAAAACTGTTAAAAACTAAAAGAGTAATATCTAGCTTTGAAAAAAATTGTGGAGTATATTCAGTAGAATTAAATCAATCCAGAAGTCTTGCCTTGTCCCAACAGGAAAGTATAATGACACTTGGAAAAAACAACAGGACCATACTTAAGGATTATTTGAAAAAATTAGCTATACAGATAGAAAATATATCCAGAATAGTTCTTTACTCCTCATCATTCTCAAAACAATCAAACCCCCAATTTATAGATTTAAAGATATGAAACCCAAGCTGTTTCTTATAGACGGATTTAGTTTAATATTTCGATCTTACTGGGCCTTTATTAATAATCCTGTTCGAAATCCTGAGGGGCAGAATGTTTCTGCAGTTTTTGGATTTTTCAGTACATTCATTTCCCTTCTTGATAAACATAAACCTGAAAATTTAGTTGTGGTTCTGGATTCTCCTGTACCTACTTTTAGACATATTATGTATCCGGGATATAAGGCAAACAGAGATAAAGCTCCTGATGATCTTCATGATCAGGTTCCTTTAATTAAAGAGTTTCTCAATATTCTGGGTGTAAAGACTCTGGCCAGTGAGGGATACGAGGCTGATGATTTGATGGCTTGTGCTGCTAGAAAAGGCACTGAAGAGGGGTTTTACTCCTTTATAATATCTGCGGATAAAGACTTAATGCAGACTGTTACAGATACTGTACATATGCTTAGACCTGAAAAAGGTGAATATCTTGATATTGGACCTGAACAGGTTGTTGAAAAAATGGGTGTCAGACCAGATCAGATTGTAGACTATCTCTCTCTTATTGGAGATTCTTCAGATAATATTCCTGGAGTAAGGGGTATTGGACCTAAAACAGCGGTAACTCTTTTACAAAAATTTGAAACTCTTGATGATATATATAATAATATTAATTCCTGTACAAAAGGGCAAGTTCAAAAATTAAGTGAAAACAGGGACAATGCCTACTTAAGTAAAAAGTTGATTGTATTAAACTATGAAAAAGAAAAAGAAATTGATCCGGCTGCTTATAATTTGGGAAATTTAGATTTGACTCTCCTTATCCCTCTTTTCCAGAAGCATGGTATGAACCGTCTTGCAGGCCGGGTACAGAAAATAGTAGGTATTGATAAAGATAATAATGAAGAGCCTGTTGACTCAAATTCCAGTAAGGGTGTTTATTCTACTGTTTTTACTCTTTCAAAACTGGATGAGTGGGTAGCTCTTATAAAGAAAAATAAATGGTTTGCTCTGGATATTGAAACAGATAATATAGATCCCATGAAGGCTTCTCCTGTAGGTTTTTCTCTGTCTGTGTCATCCGGAAGAGCTTGCTATATTCCTCTTGTTGCAGATGGGCAAACCTATATTGATAAAGATGAAGTAAAGATGCGTATAACTGATATAACAGGAGATAAAGAATTAAAACTGATAGGTCATAATTTTAAATATGATTACAAGGTTTTAAAAAGATGGGGTGTAGAAGTTACAAATCTTGCCTTTGATACTATGGTGGCCGCATGGATTCTGGATACCGGAACCAATAACTATGGTATGGACTTTCTTGCAGATGCTCTCCTAAATTATTCAACAATTAAATACAAGGATATTGTTCCAAAGGAGAGTTTGTTTTCTGACATTGATCTGGAAATTGCTGCTCCTTATGCTGCAGAAGATGCTGATATAACCTATAGATTCTATGAACTTTTCAAAAAAGATCTAAAACTAAGAAAGTTGGAGAAGATTTTTTATGATATAGAAATGCCCCTGGTATCAATTTTAGGGGATATAGAATTTAGTGGCTTAAAACTTAACTCAAACAGTTTGAATGAATTTGGTATTGAACTGAAGGAGAAGCTGGTACATCTTCAGGATGAAATTTATATAGAATGCGGGAAAGAATTTAATATTAATTCCACCAAACAATTACAGGAAATCCTTTTTATAGAAAGAAAGCTTCAACCTGTGAAAAAAACAAAGACTGGATATTCCACAGACTCTTCTGTCCTCGAAATACTCTCTAAAGAAGATATAATTCCGGAAATGATATTGAAATATCGAATGTTGATGAAATTGAAATCAACCTATGTCGATGCCTTGCCGAAATATGTAAATACTGAAACTGGAAGAGTTCATACTAATTTGAATCAGACAGGAACTGCTACCGGAAGGCTTTCAAGCAGGGATCCTAACCTGCAGAATATACCTATAAAAACAGATGAAGGTCGTAGAATCCGTGAATCATTTGTATCAAAATCTGGATATACTTTACTTAGTGCTGACTATTCCCAGATTGAATTGGTTGTACTTGCTCATCTTTCCGGTGATGATGCTCTGAAAAAAGCTTTTATATCCGGGAATGATGTTCACAGTGAAACAGGTTCTCTAATCTTAGATAAACCCTTAAGTGAAATAACAAAAGATGATCGCAGAATTGCCAAAACAATTAATTTTGGTGTTATGTATGGTATGTCTTCATTTAGACTTAGTAGAGATCTGGGGATTCCCCGCAGACAGGCAGAAGAATTTATTACTGCATATTTTTCAAAATATAATGGAATTCGCAGCTTTATGGATAAGGTTATAGAAGAAGCTGAAAAAACAGGGAAAGTTAGTACTTTAATGGGGCGGGAACGATTTATTCCCGGTATAAACAGTAGAAATAAGACCGAAAAATCCGGAGCTGAAAGAATGGCTGTAAATACTCCAATACAGGGTTCTGCTGCAGATATAGTAAAATTAGCAATGTTAAAAATTACTGACAGGCTTAAAGAATCAGGGCTTAAATCCAGAATGATACTACAGGTTCATGATGAATTAATATTTGAGGTTCCGGATTCTGAGCTTGAAATATTAAAAAAACTTGTAAAAAAAGAGATGGAAACTGTAGTTGCTTTTAGTATACCTCTAAGAACAAGTATCGAGACTGGCAAAAATTGGGGAGATTTTCATTAAGTGGTACTTGGATTAACTGGGAAGTATTGTTCTGGTAAGAATATGGTTGCCAGTTTTTTTATTAACAGAGACTGGTATGAATTGGATGTGGATCGTTTGGGTCATAATGCTTTATTACTTAAGTCAGAGAAAGTAATAGATACCTTTGGGGCTTTTATTCTTACTGCAGACAATAATATCGATCGTAAAAAACTTGGGAAAATTGTGTTCAGCAGCAAAAAAAAATTATTACTTTTAGAATCTATAATTCACCCGGAGATGATAGATCAATGCAAAAAGGAAATTATAAGTAATTCCCATAAAAATATTCTAATTAACGCTGCCATATTGCACCATATGAAGTTGAATAATTTGTGTGATTCTGTCTTATGGGTTGAATCCCCGTTATTTGTCCGATTAAAACGCGGTATTAGTCGTGATAATCTGTCTTTTTTATCTATTATCAAGCGTATATACGGTCAACGTAAACTAGATGCTAAATACTGGGTAGAAGATGTCGATATTCATAGTATACAGAACAGTGGAACCAGAAATAATCTGGAAACTGAAATTAATTCTTTAATAGACAAATTTGAAAAGAGAGTGTAGAAATGGAGCAGAAAAAAATACTGTGGATTTTATTATCAGTAACGTTATTCCTTTTTATTGTATCAATAACCGGTGTAGTATGGTTTTATCCTGGTCGTATATCAGTTGCAAAAAATACTGATACTAATTCTCCTGACAATCAGGATCAGGCAGCTATTGATTTTGATCCGGTTGAATGGGTTAGAGAAGGGGAAAATTTTCCCGGGTTAACCGATTCTCCCCCAAATGAAGAGGAAGGTTTTGCCATTGTTTACGGGGAGACTGGAAATGGGGAAACTGTTGTAAACCTTGTTGCAGATAATACAGTTAAAGAAGTAGATGATAAGATATCATCTTCTGTTGTAAGAGAGCCTGAAACTAAAATTAATGAACCTGTGAAAGTTGTATCAACATCTGTCTCCAATGTAGCAGCTCCAGCACCCAAATTAATAAATGTACTTGAATACTGGATTCAGGCAGGATCTTTTTCAAGTAGATCCAGAGCAGAAAGTGCTAGTGAGACTCTATCTGATAAAGGGTTTTCAAATTTAATAACAATTAAATCTGTTGATAGTAATGATTATTTTCGTGTAAGAATGGGGCCTTATGCAAGTAAGGCAGAAGCTGGCAAGTTTCTTAACTGGATTAAAGAGATAGATTCTTATGAAAAGAGCTATATTTCCCAGGTTTATGTTCAAAAAACTGTAAATTAACTGGATGGTAGAGTCGGATACCGGAGACTGGAAAAAACAACTATCAGAGTGTTACCGGTCTGTTGCAGATTTCCCTGAAAATTTTAAACTCTCTCCACTTGAAGCCAAATATTTTAAAACGGAATCGGATAGATTCCAAATCTCTATTCCCGAATATTACTTTTCGCTGGCATCCACTAATGATGATGATCCTATAAGACGCCAGTTTATGCCTCAATCTGGTGAGCAGATAACTCTGTCATGTGAAACAGATGACCCACTAGGAGAAACTCCCCACAAAGTTACACAGAGGTTGATTCATAGGTATAGAGACAGAGCCTTGTTTCTTGCTTCAGATACCTGTGCCATGTATTGCAGGCATTGTTTCAGGAGGGATTATTTATCAACTAATCCATCAGCTTTAAATAAAAAAGAAATAGAAAATGCAGCAAAATATATAAGAGATCATTTGGAAATAAAAGAACTAATTATTTCCGGAGGTGATCCTCTTATTTTAGATGATAGTATTTTTGAAAATCTTCTTACTGTTTTTAGAGATTATAGACCGGATATTATTTTCCGGGTTGCCAGCAGGATGCCTGTTGTATTGCCTTCCCGAATTACAAATTCTTTAAGTAGGTTACTTTCAAGGTTTAAACCTCTTTTTATCATAACCCAGTTTAATCACCCAAAAGAACTTACTATTTCCAGCAGACAGGCTCTTTCCCGTCTTGTTGGAAATGGTATTCCAGTATTTAATCAGTCAGTGCTTCTTAATTCAGTGAATGACAGTGTAGATATTCTTGCTGAACTTTGCCAGGAGCTACTTAGGGCAAGTGTAAAACCATACTATTTATTTCAGGGAGATCTAGCTGCCGGGACAAGCCATATGAGGGTTCCTATAATAAGAGGGTTTGAAATAATGAAAGAGCTTCGAACTAAAATTTCCGGTCTGGCCATGCCTGTTTATGCTGTTGATCTGCCAGGTGGTGGTGGTAAAATTCTTTTGACTGAATCATATATTCAAAAAATTACAGATACAGAAGTAATATTTAAGGATCCTTCTGGTAAAGAATATTCATACCCTGTTGAAACACCGTAGAGACGCCCTATAGGGCGTCTCTACGGTGTT
>JAQIBN010000287.1 GCA_027859095.1 Spirochaetia bacterium
ACAAAAAGCACCATCCAGGATTAAAGACCTATCAGGATCAACGAGCAGTTTTTGTGTATTTGGCATTTAGGTTTCCAGAAACTTATTTTCTCTATAAATTTTCAATGTTTGAAAAATTTTGTAAAAAAGTAGATTATCCATATAAACCCAAAGGAGGAATAAACCAGAATATTTCGGAATATATTACCTTATGCAATATTGTTAGACATGAAATTAAAAAAGATAATGAACTGTTAAATCTACATAGAAGTCGTTTGGATGATACATGTTATCCTGATCAATCTCTTAGCATATTAACTCAAGATGTAATTTTTACAGCGACAGAATACTTAAATATAACTATTCCAATCAATAAACAACAACCTCAAATTACTCTGACCACTAATAATGTAAATGTTTCGAATGCAAGCATATCATTTACTCCTATAATAATGGACTTCTTAAAACAACAAAAGGAAAATCAGAGAATTGGCGATCTCGGAGAAAAGTATGTTTTATTATATGAACAAGAGATAATCAAAAAATGGAGTATAAAAAAAACAGTTGAGCATGTATCTAAAAGTAGAGGTGATGGCCTTGGATATGATATTTTATCCTTAGATAAAAATGGTCTTCCAAAATATATTGAAGTCAAGACTACCAAATCGGGCTTGGGTACTCAATTTTTCATTACCAGAAACGAGCTTGAGCGTAGTAAAAAAGAACAGAATTCCTATTTTTTATACCGCTTATATAATTTTGATGAAGATAATTCAACTGCTGACCTCTTCATCCATTGTGGGGATTTAACGGAATATTGCATTAACCCGACAACATACAAAGTTAATTTGAAAGAGGAGAAAGGTGATTAGTTTTATTAGCATGGAAATATCATATACTTTTTCTAACCAATAAAGATTGGGTATTGTGATACAATATAATAAAGGACTAAAAACAGGATTGGAATTAATATGTCATTAAAAATATTAGCAACAGGCGACCTTCACTTAGGGAAAAAATCATCCAGTGTTCCTGAAAATGCGGAAGAAGGTTCTACAAAATTTACCTGGAACCGTATTGTTGATTGGTCCATAAAAAGTGGAATTGACATACTTGTCCTGACAGGCGATATAGTGGATCAGGACAACCGATATTTTGAAGCAATTGGATCATTACAGTCCGGGTTTGAAAAATTAAAGAAAGCGGATATCGCCGTATACATGGTTGCAGGCAATCATGATTATAATGTCCTGCCTCAGATTGCAGGAAACGGCAAGTGTAATAATGTTCATCTCTTAGGTAGTAATGGAGAATGGGAAGTCAAAATTTTTTCAAAAAAAGGAGAGCAGGTACAATTTGTTGGCTGGTCTTTTCCAAAACAATTTGAAACAAACGATCCTCTGTTAAACTTCAATGGAAAATTACTTGACCATAATATACCTGCCATTGGACTCCTTCATGGGGACGTAGATATTCCGGAAAGCAAATATGCACCATTGGATTCCGGAAGATTCTTAAATAAACCAATAGATGCCTGGATTTTAGGACATATTCACAAACCGCAGGTATTACGGGAATCTGGTCCTCCTGTATGGTACCCGGGATCTCCTCATTCGTTGAGTTCTAAAGAGCCTGGTGTTCATGGCCCCATCCTGCTAACAATAGAAAATAAGGATGATATAAAAATTAGCAAAATACCTCTCTCTCCCGTAAGGTATGAGAAAATTTCAATCGATATCACAAACAGCAGTGAAGAGGAAGGCTTGAGGGATACTGTTACATCTGGATTGCTCAATGATGCTAATACTAAAATCGATGAATTAGAGGGTGTTGCTTTTTTAATTTATGATATTTCTTTGGAAGGAGAACATTCAAATATCAAAGACCTCGAAAGATGGGCACTTCCAATAGTAGATGCTTATGATCAAGAGATTGAGACAGAAACTAGACTTACTGTGCGTAAAGTTCTTGTTAATGCAAAGCCTAAGCTGGAAAACATAGAGAACCTGGCAAAACTATCGACACCTGCTGGTGTATTGGCAAAAACTATTCTTGCTATTCGGAATGAGGATAGCAATGAGTTTCTTTATAAATTGGTGAAAAGCTGGAAATTAAACTATAGAAAAATTATTACGTCCGGAACGTATCAAGCGCTTAATTCAACAGGAAGATTCGATGATAAAACTGAGCTGGAAGTCAAACAGTATATTTTGCATGAATGTAATCATCTCCTTGGAGAATTATTAGGGCAAAAGACACTATGAAAAAAGAACAATTTATACTAACTGAACTGACAATCTCAAAAATGCCTGGTTTTCCACAAGGACTTGATAAGTTAGAAGGTCTTTCACCACATATAAATATTATTGCTGGTCCTAATGCGTCAGGGAAAAGTTCCACTGCCCGTATTATTCAGCAGCTTATATGGCATAAAGGAACAAGGGGATTAGTTATTGAGGGATCTGCTGAAATAAATGGTGAACCATGGGAAATCAAAATAGATTCAGAGTATATTAAAATACAACACAATGGAAAGGATGATGAGTTAGAGGGGCTTCCGGCTGTAGAGGAAAGTAGTCGTTATATGTTGGCACTTCATGAACTTGTTAAGGAAAATGAAGATGATCTGGCAAAAGAAATAATAAAGCAATCTATCGGGGGATATGATCTGGATTCAGCTCAGGAAAATTTAGGGTATTCTTCCGGTATAAGAAATAAATCTGCCTCAGAATTTAAAACTTTTACCAGTACTGAGAAACAGTTTAAGGAGATCCGTGAGAGACAGAAAGAATTAAAGAAGGAAGAAGAAACCCTTACTGAGCTTTATAGTTCAAAAGAGAAATCTCAAAAAGCTTTTAAACTAACTGATTTATATAAACAGGTTATTGAGTATCTGGAAGCAAAACTTAAATTTGACCAACTCTCTTTAAGGTATGAAGAATTTCCAAGTACCTTAAAAAATTTAACAGGTGAAGAGTATACAAACATAGAAGAATTTGGAAAACAGATTGAAGATTGTAATAATGCTATAGAGCAGGCTACAGAAGAAATAAAAAAAAGCAAAGAATTGCTTACAAGTTTAGGAATACCAGAAGAAGGGATTAGTGAACTTGAATTGGATGAGATAGAGGAAAGAGTCCATGGGTTAACTGACCTTAATCGTGAAATCAAGGGAAATGAGGAAAAAATAGAAGAAATTCATACAAAGGAGCTTGAGGCTTTAAAAAGTATTGACGAATTAATAGACCCATCTGAATGGGAGGGGCTGAATCTTGAAGAAGTTCGGAATCTGGATAAGTTTTTACAGGATGCTCATCAAATATTAGGTGAAAAGGAATATTCACTTTCGGAAAATAAAGCACTGGAAAGAGAGATCGAGAGAATTGGTAACAATGTTGGCAAATCTGAAATAATCACTCAGGGTATCACCTCCCTTGGTAACTGGCTAAAGGAACAGAATAGTACTCTGGGGATAGCAAGATGGGTCATGGTTGCTTCATCCTTTTTGGGTATTGTTTCAGTAATCACGACCTTTATTATTGGATGGCAAGGACTATTGGGAATTGTCCTGATCACAGGTCTGTTTATATATGTTTGGTTTTTTGACAAGGGAAATCAGAAAGAATCAATAATAAAGATACGGGAACAGGATTATATAAAAATAGGTCTGGAACCCCCTTCAAAATGGGATACTGAAAGTGTATCAAGACAGATCGATCTACTGATCGAAGAATTGAAAACTGCAAAATTGCAAGAACAAATCAACCAAAGACTTATTAACTGCATTAATGACCTTGAGAAACTGCAGGAACGGCTGGAGCCCATAGATAAAACACGTAATGAGTGGTTGGGAAAGCTGAAATCTGTACCTGCCTATCCAGCAGAAGGCTTAAAAGATTTCAGCAGCCTATATTGGTTTTTAAAAAATTCCAAAGATTGGCAGAGTGCCCACACGGAATTAAAAGTCTTGCAAGCACAGAATATTCAGTTGCAGGAAATGTATGATAAGGAACTAAATAAAATAAATGAGTTATTTGTCAAATCAAATGCTGATGAAGCTGAAGATGATGTCCAGGCCAAAATTATTTTTAATATACTTAAGAAGAAAGCAACAACTCATAAGGATGAAGCCCAGAGAATAGTTCAAAAATGGGAGCAAATCGAAGAATGGGAAAAGCAGAAAAAGAAGAACTCAGATAAACTTAAGGAAATCTACAATAAGCTGGATGTAGAAAATGGTGATAAGGAAAAAATCAGGCAATTAATCGAACAAATAGATGACTATCAGCGAATTAATAAAGAGCATTATGCCTCTAATATGGTACTATCTGAAAAAAGAATCCTTTTAAAAAAACATTCTATGTATGAGGAATATGGACAGAGTATTGATGGATTAAACATTGATCAAGCCCAGGATCAGGCAGAAAAATTAGCTGCTGAAGCGGTTAAATTAGATGAAATTAATGAAAAAATTACTAAAATCGAAACCTTAATTGAAAACATAAAGAACGGTCATGAATTGGAAGATGTCATAGTTAAGAAGGAAGAAGCGCTGACTGATCTGGAGCAATTGTTCGAAAGCAACTTATTTTCCATAACAGGAAATTTGATTAACGAACAGCTAAAAAAAGAAACAAGTGAGCAGAATCGCCCCAAAGTATTTAAGCGTGCAAATGAACTACTTAACCGGATAACCAACGGAAGATATGAGTTGAGATTGGATGGAAAGAGTGGGCCGGCATTTAAGGCTTATGACACTGTTTTGCGTCTTGGACAGGATTTAAATGAATTATCAACTGGTACACGTGTTCAACTATTGTTGGCAGTTCGATTGGCTTTTGTCGAAACCCAGGAGACAGCTATAAAATTGCCATTATTGGCTGATGAATTATTGGCAAACAGTGATGAGGAAAGAGCAAAGGCTATTATAGAAGCGTTAGTCGAGATTAGTAAAGAAGGCCGACAGATTTTTTATTTTACGGCACAAGATGATGAAGTTGGGAAATGGGATTCATTCTTAAGGGAACAATCTGATTTTAGTTATAAGATTCTACAGCTAGGTGGCACTAAAAATAATCCCATGAAATATCAGGCTGACCTGGATCCCTTTAAATTTATCCAACAAGTTCCATCTCCTGATGGACAAAATCACAAGGAATACGGGAAAGAAATTCAGGTAGAGCAATATAACATTCTTATTCAGGATAGCAGCCAACTCCATCTTTGGTATCTGATGAATGATATCAGCCTATTGCATGTTTGCCTAAAAAGAGGAATAAGGACCTGGGGACAATTAGAAAGCTTCATTAGATATGATGGTAAACTTGAATATATGAGTGAAGACATAATATTACATTTGAATAAAAAAATTAAACTATTGGAACGCTTCAAAGAATTATATAGAAGAGGCCGTCCTCAACCAATTGACAGAGAAGTTTTAGAGCAATCTGGTGCTATTTCAGGTAGTTTTATTGATAGAGTAAGCGACAAATTAGTAGAGTTGGAAGGCAATCCCAAAGAATTAATTAAGATTTTAAGAAATGGTGAAATATCAAGATTTGGACAAAACAAAGCTGATGATCTTGAACAGTATCTATTTAATGAGGAATACCTTGATGATCAAGACCCGTTGGAAAAAGAGGAAATATTGGTTCAACTAAATGCATTCATTTCAAGTATTGATATGGATATTCCAGATGCAGAGGGTTTTATTAATAGTATCCTTCAACATAGGCACATTTCAGAACCAGAGGAAGTAGCGAACTAATAATCAGGAGGATAAAAAGCAGCTAATGGCAAAATATTCTGAGGAAACATTAAGCAATTGGCGAAAGCCAGCAAGTGAATCGGAAGAAGAGAAAATTTTCAATGGAACAGGAAAATAAAAAAACCGCTGATTTGCCAGGCTGGCACAGCGGAAGCCTATGTAGGTTCTGCAGCCACTGGCTAAGAACACTTACAATATATCACTTTGGATGAAATTTATTCAATATTCAAAATATCAATAATATCCTCGTCCGGAAAATTTAAGTTTCTTCCTACCTGCTTAATATATACCTTTTCAAGGGCATGGAAATCATTATCAGCTTTTGCTAAGGCAACCATATCAATAAGAATTGACATTGCTTCGTCATTATCTACCAGAACAGTAAAATCAACTTTGCCTTTTTCGGAAGAGTTGATCATACCCAGTAATTCTTCAGTTACATCTTCACTAAGGTCCATTCCCATAATTATTTTGCTTATATGATCTACTTCTTCAGGAGCTACATTATTATCAATTTTCATTAAGTTTGTAAGTAGAATTATTTTATTCCTGTTAATTTTTTCCTGTGTATCCTCAGAAATATCAGCAATAATTTCAAATTCTGTTTTAATGACCAATGTTTCTTTATCATCAATAATAATCTCTTTACTCAGATATTCGATTGCTTTTTTACCAACAAGCCTGGTTGTATATCTTGACCATGCTGCCATTGCTAAAGCTCCAACACCAGGAAGCCATTTTGCTACCATGGATTTAATAACTCTCTGAGTTACTTTACCTCCAAGCATTGTAATTATTCTCTGCATAACCCGTAAAGATACTTGTTTAACAAGAATTTTACTTCCATGGATTGTTAATAGACCAATACCTGCTGACCCGCTTGCAGATGCAAAAATACCTACTAATAACTCAGTTGTTAGTTCTTTGTTTTCTTTTCCATAGGCTTTACCAATATCATAAACCATTTCAATTTGATTTTTAATAATAAGTGTAATTTCCGGAGCCACTGCCAGCATTCCCCATGGGCCGGGAATTAGACCCGCACCACCTGAAATTAATGCATTGGCAGTGCTGCACTTTGAAATAAGTTGTTCCACATCTTTATGGATTGGCTCTGCTTCTTTACGCTTATATTCTTTTTCTTTATTTTGTCTAACAGAATTAAAAATACTCATCATTCCATTAGTTAAAGATTCCTGAAGTTTGATTTTCTTTTCCAGTAATAATTTAGTATATACTTCAGCTTTTTTGTAGGAATCAGATTTGTATTTGGATATTAGTTTATCTTTCAAGGTGGATCCAGTGTTTTTTATTAATATATCAGATTTTTCTTTCTTTGGACTAATGGACTTTCTTTTCATTAATTATCCTAATTTTTTCTTTTATACTATATCATTTTAACAACATTATACAATATTTTTCACAAAGTGAATTGTAAACTCAGCTACTTCTAAAAATGATTAAAAAGAAATTTACTTTTTCATGCACACTATTCACCCAGAATAAGATTTTGTTCATTACTCGAAAGGGTTGTAAGTAGTACCGAACTGTAGTACTTTGTAATTGTGAACAGGAAACAGAAAAAGACACTTGAAATAATCTTTAAACATCCTATACCGTCTACCATCCCCTGGAAAGATATTGAGTCCCTTTTTCAAGCACTGGGGTGTCTGGTTTCAGAAGGCTCTGGTTCCAGGATTCGTGTTAAGTTAAATGGTGAGAGGGCTGTATTTCATAGACCTCACCCACAACCTAATACTGATAAGGGTGCTGTTAGTTCAGTAAGAAAATTTCTATTAAATGCAGGAGTTAAACCATGATGGAGTATAAAGGATACGTGGGAGAAGTTAATTTTGATTCCGAAGCTCATATTTTTCATGGAGAAATAATTAATACGAGAGATGTTATTACATTTCAAGGGAAAACAGTTGATGAACTTGAAATAGCATTTCATGAATCAATCACTGACTATATTGAATGGTGTGCCGAAGATGGCGTTTCCCCGGAAAGACCTTATTCAGGGAAATTTAATCTAAGATTATCACCAGAGCTTCACAAAGAGGTAGCAATAACTGCTAAGAGAATGAAAATTTCAATAAATAAATTTGTTGAAAAAGCATTAAATGATGAATTAACTCTTCAACATTAAGAAAAATTGTTACTGTAGAAAACCCGTTGAATATAAAAAATGCTGCGGCTAAAAAACATGAAAAATACTATTTCATTCAGTTACAATTACAGCAATAAATTTTAAAGTAGTATTTCCTGTGTTCTTAATACTGTGGCTATTCCCGTTTCCTGTAACAACAATGTCACCTTTACTGACAGTCTTTTCTCCATCATCCTCAACAACAATACCGGAACCATCTGTTATAATGTAGTATTCGGTTTCTTTATCATGTCTGTGAATTCCTATTCCGGATCCAGGTTCCAAAGTTAATTCAGCCATTAAACGTGCGTTTATCATAGAATTAGAAGGAACCATGTGTGTAATTACAACCTCTCCAGAACCACCTCTCATTTCTTTCCTGGTTTCAACAACCATCTCCGATTTTTTAATAACCATATTCACATACTCCTATTCATTCAATTCCTGGGTGGGAAATCGTAGATTCTTTCCATTAGTTCTTTTACTTGAATACTTACTTCTTCTTCTTTACTACCGGTTACCTTAATATCAATTTCATCATCCTTCATTAATCCAAGGGTTAGAAGTGACATTACACTATTCAGTTCTACTCTGTTATCTTTTATAGAAATAACTATTTTGCCTGAATAATTACTAATCTCATTCATAATTACTCCGGAAGGACGAACATGGATACCGGCATTATTCTTTATTACTGCTTTAATTGTTATCATATTAATATTTAGTATACTTAAGCAGTAGCAACTGTTCCAGATGATAATTAATTAAATTTTATAATTTTTATACAGCTATAGGAAAAAATGAAGATGTTTATTATTATATAACCTTATATATGAGGAAGAAATTTTGTGTTTTGAAAGGGAAAGGAGTTTTTTGAATGAGAAAAATTATTGTATTGTTTCTATTTCTATCACTAACTTTTAATGCTTTTTCAGATGCATATTCTGACTGGAAGAAACAGCAGAGTCAGGCCTTTGAAGCTTTTAGACAGGATGAAGATAGTGCTTTTAGAGCCTTTCTGGAGAAGGAATGGAAGGAATTTCAGGTTTTTAAAGGTATTGTTCAGGATAAGACTCCAAAAATAGAAGAAGCCCCTGTTTCTGATAAACTTAATTTTGACTTTAGTATTGGTAATTTGTTTAAATCATGGTTTAAAAAACCAACAGTTGAGCAAAAAAAAGATGCAGATACTGTTCCTACATCTGTGATTGATGATACTTCGATAGTTGATAGTTCTGATGATGAAACTTCTGTGTCCCAGGAACCTATAAAGGAAATATTTCCTGTTCCTGCTGGGACATATGTAACTCTCAATTATTTTGGGAACGATTTTTTAATTCCTATGGACCGAAACATGGAAATACGAATTAGTGTAGTTTCCGAGTCTTCAATTGCTTCATTTTGGAGGGAGATGAGTCAATCAAATTATGCGTCTGCTTTGGATGGCCTTGCTAAAACCAGGGAAGTCTATGGACTTAATGATTGGGGTTATGCAGTACAGGTTCAGAGATTCTCAGAATTGATATATAAACAAAGTTCCTGGAATTCCAAACTTATGACATGGTTTCTTCTAACAAAAAGTGGAATATCTGCAAGAATTGCCTATAGAGGGGACGATGTTTATTTAATGATTCCATCTTCCAATATCCTTTATGGTCATCCTTTTTTTACAATTGACGGTACAAACTATTATATTGTTTCGTTTGATGAAAATATTGGTGCTATTCCTTCTGTGTATACATATCAGGGTGATTATCCTGGTATTGCAGATAATATGGAGATGAATTTGGAAATTCTGCCAGACTTAAATCAGAATTCCAGAGGACGAAATATGCAGTTTACATACAAAGGAGAAAAATATAGTTTTGAACTGAAATATGAAAAACAGGTAGTGGACTTTCTTGAAAGATATCCCCATACAGATAATTTTGTATATTTTGAAGGTGGAATTTCAGATATCTTTTCAAAATCAATAGAAGATGCTTTTATTCCAATACTTAAGGGTAAATCTGAAGCGGAAGCAGTTAATTTAATTCTTAGATTTGTTCAGACTGGCCTGGACATATAGCTACAGCAGTTGCTTTTAATGATGATATCCCTGGTGATTATATGAATATTGAAGGCAGACGGTACACTGTTTGTGATCCGACATATATAAACGCAGATATAGGGATGATGATGGATAATTACAGAGGCGTAAGCGTCCGGATAATAGAAATAAAATAGGAAAAATTATGGATATAGAACTTAAACAGGAAACCTGGTATGAAATTACTTTAGCAATTGGGAAAAAATTCACAGCATTTCACAAGAATGGGGAACTGATTTTTACAGATGGTTCTACAAAATACAGTGGTGATATTCTTCCCTATGCTGCTAGTATGGTTCCTTGTGAGGCCCCCAATGATGTTTTACAAATTATTGATTTTCTTCCGGATTTGGAAGAAAAGTAAAATCAATTATTTAAATATTTTATCAATTTTTACTTGAAAATGAACTAGGTTTTGAAGATACTTATAATTATAGAAAATTAATGGAGTTAAAAATCATGGCTAAGAAGGTAATGTGTGTAGATGACAGTAATACAATAAGAATGCTTGTCGAAAAGACTCTTGTTCCTGCAGGATTTGAAGTAGTTGGAGCGGAAAATGGACAGGTTGCTCTGGATAGTCTTAGTCCCGATATTTCTCTTTTTCTCGTGGATGTAAATATGCCTGTAATGGGTGGTTTCGAATTTATAGAAAATTTAAAGCAAAAAGCAGAATATAAGACTAAACCTGTAATTTTCCTTACTACAGAAAGTTCAGCAGAAAAAAAAGAAAAAGGTAAGGTTCTGGGAATAAATGGCTGGGTTGTAAAACCATTTGAACCTGCATCTTTTCTCAAAGTAATAAATATGCTTGCCGGGTAAGGATGTCTGTCAGGTAAATCCTCTGTATTCCCAATATTCTTGTTTATTTTGATAGGTAAAATGCTGCTTTGTCAAATGTTTTAATAGAATTAAGTGTAAAATCTTGTTACAAGAATGAAAACTTAGTGCTTTTAAACTTAATATTCAAGATATTCTTAGTAAATTAGAATAGATCAAAAATTATTTAATGTTTTCTTCTTTTTGTTAGCTCTTTATTTAGTTTTTCATTTACTCCCTTCCTCTTGACACTAAATTTCTGATCGATATAATTCTAATTTCAAGTTTTCAGGGGGAATTTATGAATGGTGCCCGTATTATTGTTGAGAGTCTCAAAAAAGAAAAAGTAGAAACAGTTTTCTGTTATACAGGTGGAGCTGTTATCAAAATATTTGATGAACTCTACAAGCATGGAGAAGGGTTAAATCTGATTCAACCCAGACATGAACAGGGGGGTACCCATGCAGCAGATGGTTATGCACGATCGACTGGAAAAACCGGTATAGTAATTGTTACATCAGGCCCCGGTGCTACAAATACAATTACAGGTATTGCAACAGCATATATGGACTCAAGTCCATTAGTTGTAATTACAGGTCAGGTCTCTTCAGCATTAATTGGAACAGATGCTTTTCAGGAATCTGATGTTACAGGAATTACACTTCCTATAACAAAGGCTAATTTTCTTATAAAAGATATTAAAGAATTGGCAATTACAATAAAAAAGGCTTTTTATATTGCAGAATCAGGGAGACCTGGTCCTGTTGTAATAGATATCCCTGGAGATATTCAAAGAGAGGAACTTGATTTTGATTATCCTGAAACTATAGACCTTCAAAGTTATAAACCAAAAGAAGCAGGACACCCCCGACAAATAAAAACAGCTATAAAATTACTTTCAGAATCAAAAAGACCTCTTGTTCTCACAGGAGGTGGGGTTAATTTATCCAACGCAATGCCTGAAATGAATGAGTTTTTAAATAAAACAGGTATTCCTGTAGTTCATACACTTATGGGGAATGGTGTTAATCCAGCTGATGAAGGGCAATTTTTAGGTTTTATTGGAATGCATGGTACACTCTATGGTAATTATGCAATTCAGAATGCAGATCTTATTTTAGCAGTTGGTGTCCGATTTTCTGACAGGATAATTGGAGATCCTCAAACATATGGTCAAAATGCAATAATTATTCATATTGATATTGATCCTGCAGAAATTGGTAAAAATATACCTGTAGAACTTCCCATTGTTGGCTCTGCAAAATCAATTCTGAAAGAGCTTAACAATGGTAATTTTAAACTTACTATTTCTGAATGGAAGAATGAGCTTATTAAGTATAAAACAGATTATCCGTTAAGTTATGATGAAAATGAAAAAATAAAGCCCCAGGCAATAATTGAACTGGCCATGAAGTATTTTCCTGAAGATACAATTGTTGCAACAGATGTTGGGCAAAATCAGATTTGGGTTGCACAGTACTATAGAATTAAAAACCCAAGGTGTTTTTTAACCTCAGGGGGACTGGGTACAATGGGCTATGGTCTTCCTTCAGCAATTGGTGCTGCAGTAGGTAATCCTGACAAACAGGTTCTCATGTTTGCCGGTGATGGTGGATTTCAAATGAACATGCAGGAGTTGGGGATTATTCGAAAGTATGGTCTGAAAGTTAAATTGATTGTTCTTGATAATAACTATCTTGGTATGGTAAGACAATGGCAGGAACTGCTGTTTGAAAAGCGCTATTCCGGAACAGATATGGATTTTAATCCGGACTTTGTAAAACTTGCAGAAGTATTTAATGTAAAAGCTGTCTTACTAAAAGATCCAATGAAAGCAGAAGCTGTAATAAAGGAACTTGCAGAAAGTGATGAAAGCATGTTAATTCATATAGCCGTAGATCCTGATGAGAATGTTTTACCCATGGTTCCGGCAGGGAAAGCTTTGGATGAAGTTTTAACTAAGTTATAGAGGAATGAAAAAGGGAATTAAATTATGTCTAATGAAATATATACAGATCATATAGTATCGGTACTTGTTCATAATAATCCTGGTGTTCTTTCTAAAGTGACTAGCCTTGTAACCAGGAGAGGTTTTAATATTGATGGTATTTCTGCCGGACCCACAAGGCAGAATGATATGTTCCGATTAACAATTGTAGTTAAAGGTGATGATAAAAGTATTGAACAAATTCAAAAGCAGCTTTATAAAATAATTGATGTTGTAAAAGTTGTTCCAATAGTAAAAAGCAAAATGGTGGGAAGGGAAATCTGCCTTATTAAAATTAAAGCGTCAGGATCTGAAAAACATGAAATCCTACAAATTATAAATGTTTTTAAAGCAAATGTTGTGGATGTGGGCTCTAATGGATTGACAGTTGAGATTACCGGAGATTCGGATAAAATTGATTCCTTTTTGGCTCTTTTGGAACCTCATCAGATAAGTGATGTTGCAAGAACCGGAGTTGTTGCTATGAATAGATGGGATAGACCATACAATTAATATTAATGCTGTTTTAAAGAGGAGACACAAAAAATGAGTAAACTAATAAAAATATTTGACACAACTTTAAGAGATGGATCACAAAGTGTCGGAATTAATTTTACTGTTAATGATAAAATAAAAATTGCAAAAAATCTTGATGATTTTGGAGTCCATTATATAGAAGGAGGGTGGCCTGGATCTAATCCCAAAGATGTAGCATTTTTTGAAGAAATGAAAAATGTAAAACTTACAAATGCAAAGTTAACTGCTTTTTCATCAACAAAGTTAAAGAATATAAAAATCCAGGATGATAAAAACCTAGTAAAAATGATTGAAACAGGTGTTCCTGTTGTTACTATTTTTGGTAAGAGCTGGGATCTTCATGTAAAAGAAGCATTGAAAACAACAAATGAAGAGAATCTCGATATGATTTATTCTACTATGGAGTACCTTCAAAAGTATTTTGATGAAGTAGTTTATGATGCGGAACATTTTTTTGATGGTTACAAAGCTAATCCTGAGTATGCTCTAAAGACTCTTGAAGCAGCTGAAAAAGGAGGAGCTGACTGGCTTGTCCTTTGTGATACAAATGGTGGCTCAATGGTTGATTTTATCGATTCTACTTTTCAGACTGTTAAAAGTAAATTCTCAACTCCCCTGGGAATACATGCTCACAACGATTCTGAACTTGCTGTTGCAAATTCACTTGTCGCTGTAGAAGCTGGAGCAACAATGGTTCAGGGAACTATCAATGGTCTTGGAGAAAGATGTGGTAATGCCAATTTATGTTCAATAATTCCGAACTTATCATTAAAAGATAATTATATTACAGTTCCCGATGAGAATCTCAAAAAGCTTTACTATATGTCTCATTTAGTTTCAGAGATATCAAATCAGGCTCATTCGGATTCTCTTCCTTTTGTTGGGAAAAAAGCATTTTCCCATAAAGGTGGCATCCATGTTTCTGCAGTACGAACTAATTCCTCTACTTATGAGCATGTTACCCCGAAGTCTGTGGGAAATGAAAGAGTTATTACCGTTTCTGAGCTGTCAGGTAGAAGTAACATTATTGAAAGAGCTAAACAAATGGGTATAGACCTTCGTTCAGATAATGAAAAAGCTGGTAAAATTCTCCAAAGAGTAAAGGAGCTTGAAGCCAAAGGTTATCATTATGAGGGTGCTGAAGCTTCTTTCGAACTATTAACTAACGCACTTGTAGGAAGGCAGAAACGATATTTTGAGCTGCATGGCTATCGGATTCATGTTTGGAAGAAAGCTGATGGAGAATCCTGGTCAGAAGTTACAATCAAAGCCGCTGTACCCAAAGAGATTGCAGAAAATCATGGTTATGAATCTCATATAGAACATACTGCAGCTGATGGAAGAGGCCCTGTTGAAGCTCTTGATAAAGCACTTCGAAAAGTCCTTGAAAAATTTTATCCTGAACTTAAGAAAGTGCATCTAATTGACTATAAAGTTAGAATCCTTAATGCAGAAGAGGGAACAAACTCTGTGACGCGTGTTCTGATAAATTCAGCTGATGATAAAAGAAGATGGAGTACTGTAGGTGTTTCTGACAATATTATTGATGCATCCTGGCAGGCTCTTGTTGAATCATTAATATATAAACTAATGAAAGATGAAGAAGATAAAGTATAAAATTTTTTCAAAATATTGATATATTAGAGATTTATTTCTTATTAGTTAGTTTGAGTACTTGTTCTTTTTGTTAGTTTAGTATTCAATAAACTCTTGTTTGAAATTTGTCTGGGAGTTGTTTGTGTTGGCTGCTAATTATGAGGATTCTTCAATAAATGAGTCTTACCCTTATATTGATTTGTCTCATTCAGAAGCTATGGGCTGCTCTATTCATAAATTGAAGAGCAGGGATAAATACGGTGCAATCAAAGAAATTGTGGAAAACTGTCCTGTATTTGAGTTTTTTACTAGTAATAATTCAAAAGAAACCTTTCTTAAAGAAATATTTAATAGAGAAGCTTTGTGTACAACAGGTATAGGGCATAATGTAGCTATACCCCATGGAAAATGTTCTTCAATTGATAAAGTCAGAATTGGTTTAGGCATATCCAGAGAAGGTCTTGATTTTAATTCTATTGACGGAGAACCTGTTCACCTTGTTCTTGTTATTGGAAGTGATCCCTCTAATCAGGTAGAGTATTTGAAATCCCTGGCTTTTATAATGAATCATCTTAAAAATCCGCTACTTAGATCTGCTCTTACAAACCTCTCTTTGTCATATACAACACAGAAAGAAGATTTATACAGTCGTTTTCTTGATATTATGAAATCTCAGGTTTTTTCTTCTTAATCTAATTCTTTTTACAATAATTAATACTTCTTTTTCAATTAGTTATGTTATCCTTCAAATGGGGGTAGTATGATTGATCAAATAAGTATTCCTGGTATTTTGTATTGGGTCTATGCAGTATTTACAATTATTCTCTCGGTAAGAATACTCTTGGATAATAATCATCCTGAAGTATCCTTTGCATGGTTAATGGCAATTATATTCCTTCCATATATTGGTGCAGTACTTTATCTTATGGGTGGAATAAACTGGAAAAAATATAAAATAGTAAAGCAGAGACCTGAAATTACTTTTCAAAAAGAACTTGGCGAAATTCTTATTAAACAAAAGATTTTTATGGGAGAACTCTCTTCCCGTATTGATAATGATATTGCCAAAACAATGATCTTATCGTTACAGAGCAGCAATTCTATTATTACATTAACTAATTCTTCAGAGATATTTTTCTCAGGTGATTTATTTTTTACATCTTTCATAAAAAACCTTGAAAATGCTTCACTGTCAATACATATTGAATATTATATTTTTCGAGATGATAAGATTGGAAGTAAAATTTCAGATATTCTTAAAAGGAAGGCCCATGAAGGCCTCTCTGTTAAAATATTATTTGATGGGGTTGGCTGTTTTAATAAAATGTCCAGAAAGTTTAAAAGAGACCTGGCCAAAGCAGGTATTGAAACAAAATTTTTCCTTGATCCGGCCAATGTTTTTTCTGGAAGACTTTTAAATTATTGTAACCACAGAAAAATTGCTGTAATAGATGGTAAAATTGCATATACCGGTGGAATGAATATTGGAGATGAGTATATTGATGGGGGTAAAAAATTTGAGAGTTGGAGAGATACCCATGTTAAGCTTGAAGGAGAGTCAGTCCATATGCTTCAAAGTGTTTTTTTATCTGATTGGTATAATTCAGGTGGAGAACATCTACAGGAGGATAGTTATTTCCCTACAGTCCTGGAAACAGAAAATAATTTGCCAATGCAGATAGTTGTCAGTGGACCGGATTCTGATTGGTTTGCCTTGGAAAAACTATTTTTTTATATGATTATGAACTCTAATAGGGTTGTATATATTCAGACACCTTATTTTATTCCCAGTCACAGCATGCTTGATGCTCTGGAGACTACAGCTCTCTGTGGAGTAGAGGTTAATCTTATGATAACTGGCAATCCTGATAAAAAAATTCCCTTCTGGGTAGCTGAAACGTATTTTGAATCTCTTATAGAGGCAGGAGTCAATATCTATCTATATAAGAAGGGATTCCTGCATTCAAAAATGCTTATAGTCGATGATACTGTTTCAACTGTTGGTTCCTGCAATATGGATATTCGTAGTTTCCATTTAGATTATGAAGTTAATGCTGTTTATTATAATAAAGATATAACTGTTAAATTAATAAAACAATTTAAACAGGATCTTCTCTTCTGCATTAAAATTGATAAAACATCAAGAAAACAACTAAGTGTTTTTAAAAGGCTGAGAAATTCAATATTTAGAATATTTTCTCCAGTGCTTTAATATTTTGTAACAAGCTAAAAACATTACAGTTGGCATTACATTTCATATCTGATATTCTAACATTCAAATATTTATTACAGGATATGCTTAATGATAAAGAACAACTTTTTGTATGCACTAGCAGCGGCATTATTTATATCACTATTTTTACCTGCTCAAATAAGCTCTAGTGAGAAAATTGATCTAACTCAATATGTTCTGCTAGGTAATGAAAATGTAGTTGGAATTACTACATCCAGTGGGTTTGTTATTTCAACTGATAATGGGAAAAACTGGACCCAACGAAATAATGGTTTACCTTTTAAGGTGGTATATCCATTTGCAGATAATGAATACAGGAGACTTACTTCATTATATGTTGATCCTGTAGATACAAATAGAATTGCAGTTACAGATTCTTCATCCATCTATATAAGCTGGGATGGTGGGTGGAATTGGGAAGAGATTGAAACCGGCGGGCCGGTAAAAAAATCAAACTATTTTACTTCAATAAGTCTTGACCCTATTAATCTGGATCGTATAATTCTGGGAACTTCTTTTAATGGTATTTTTGAAACTGGAAATAATGGTAAATCATGGGAAAAGGCTGAACTTGATCTTGATCTCCTTTATCGTGGTGCTGGTTTTTATGAGGAAATATCCGGCCTTGGGGTTGATCCGGATAATTCTAATCAACTATATATTGCTGTAGGTTTTTCCAGTGATATTTTTATAGGGAATTATCTAGATAAGAAGTTAACTCTCTTAGATAGTACTACTTTACTTACTGACGAAACAATAATAGGTTTTGATATTAAAAAAGAAGGTATTGGATTCTATTCAAATAAACGCTACTTTTTTAAATCACATGGAAATAATTTATGGAAATGTATTACCCCTCTTTTCCCAGTAAAATCAGAGGATCTTAATCCTGACGATATTAATAGACTGTCAAGTGCATCCAATAAAACAGGTATATATGTTAATTCATTTCATGGATCAGGAGAGAGACTTGAAGCTCATTTTGATTTTATGAAAAAAAACGGTTTTAATTCCATGGTCATTGATATGAAAGATGATGAAGGGAAAATTACCTACAATACCAGTTTGGAACTTCCTTTGGAATTGGGAGCTGTAAGAAATAGATTTGATCTCGATTTACTTTTAAAAAAAGCAAAAGAGAATAATATATATGTAATAGGAAGAATAGTCGTTTTTAAAGACCCCATGCTGTATGATTATTCAAATAGTGCTTATTCTATATGGGATTTCAGGAAAGAAGCTCCCTGGGGTAATTTAATAAAACAAATTGATAGTGACACCGAAGAAGTTACCTGGGTTCAGCGTGAATTCTGGGTTGATCCCTTTTCTGAATTTGTCTGGCGATATAATATTGCCATAGCTGAAGAACTTCAAAGTTTTGGAATAGATGAAATTCAGTTTGATTATATTCGTTTCCCTTCCGATGGTGATCTCAGTACAGCTCAATATAGAAATAAAAAGCCTGGAATGACGAAAATTGATGCTCTTGAATCATTCATGCTGGTTGCAAGAGAGAAATTATTTATACCAATAAGTACTGATCTTTATGGTTTTAATTCCTGGTACAGGATGGGGAACTGGATTGGTCAAAATATTGAGATGCTCTCAGAATATGTTGATGTAATTTCCCCCATGTACTATCCTTCTCATTTTCCTGGAACATTTATGAATAATTTAGAATATCTTGAAAGAGCAAAATATATATATAGTGAAGGGACCAGGAGATCTAAAATTATTACAGAAAACCGATCTCTTATAAGACCATATGTTCAAGCCTTTTTAATAGGGAAGGAACTTCAAATGGAATATGATGAGTATACAAGTTATCTGAATCTTCAGATTGAAGGTGTAGAGGAAGCAGGTGGATCCGGCTATACAATGTGGAATTCTTCTAATAGATATTACATGGTTCCTGAATAAGTTCTATTGTAAAAAAAGGTATCCGTATCTATAATGCTAATTATGGATTTTATGGATAATATTTGGGTAGTCACAGAAGTATTACGTCCTCTTTTGGATATAGGAATCCTTTCATTCCTTATATATCAGGTCTATAAAATTCTCGTACAAACCCGTGCTGTCCAGCTCATTCGGGGAGCTTTTGTTGTCGGTATTTTTTATCTTGCAGCATTTTTTTTTAAACTGGATACAATTCTTTGGATTATGAATCGCCTGGCAACAGTTCTTGTTATTATTATTGCTGTGGTATTTCAACCTGAACTAAGATCTATATTTATTCGTGTAGGGCGTGGAGAATGGTTTGGATTATCTCATAATGCTAAATTATTTCATGTTGATACAGTAATTAATGCTGTAGAAGTTCTTTCCAACAGAAGGCGGGGTGCACTTCTTGTGTTTCCACGTAGAGTTGGTATAAAAAATATTATTGAATCTGGTACAAAAATAAATGCAGATATATCTTCCAGCCTTATACTAACAATTTTTGGTCATGATACGCCTCTTCATGATGGGGCAATTATTATTCAAAGTGGTAAAATTATTGCTGCTGGATGTTTTCTTCCTTTGAGTGAACAGGTGGATATTCGGAGAAGTTTTGGTACAAGGCATCGAGCTGCTTTGGGAATAGCTGAAGATACAGATTCTGTTACACTTGTAGTCTCAGAAGAGACAGGAGCTTTGTCCCTATCTTACGATGCAAATCTATACTATGATCTCGATACAGGGGAATTGAAAAGACGACTTACCAGACTTTTGAATTTCCCAGATGAAGAGGAAGATGATATGGAGGGGTTAAAGAGTGAACTTTAGGGTTCTTTTAGAAAGAGTATTACATAATTGGCCTGTAAAAATTATTTCAATAGCAGCAGCACTTCTCCTGTTTTTCTTTTACAGGATTTCATCCCTGGAAGAACGTTTTTTTAATGTACCTCTGGCGCTAACTTTTCATGAAAATTATATACCTGCTGAAGATGTACCTGAAACTGTTAGAATTATAATAAGAGGAAGGAATGAGGATATTAAACTTGTTCTGGAAGATGAAATTGAAGCATCTGCTGATTTTTCTGAATATGATAGCGAGGGTAGGTTCAGGGCTCCTGTTCAAATAAAGAAAAAAGGGTTTGCAATAGAGATTAGTTCTCTTGAAATTAAAGTAGAACCCAGGGAATTTAATTTACTAATTGAATCCTTAATGTTAAAAAAACTGGAAGTAGTTCCCTCTGTTATTGGTTTTACAGAAAAAGGGTATGAACTTATACAAAATTTTATAACACCCTCTTCGGTTGAAGTATATGGAAGTAGAAGTAAAATTGAAAATCTTAATGAGATTTTTACTGAAGCGATTGATATAAGTTCAAAAATACAAGATTTTTCCACAAGAGTGAGGTTGAAAAAACCAGATGAATCTCTTGCTTTTTCCGGTGGGGATGTTGTCGAATTTTCAGCTTCTATTAAACCTGTTACTGTTGTCAGATCTATGTTAGGAGTTGATATAATTGCCCTTGATCTGGATAGTAAGTTAAAAATAGGAAAATTTCAAGGAATCTATTCTATGGAAATCCAGGGGAAAATGCTTGAGCTTGAGAAATTTGTGCCTGATGATTTCAGGTTTACTATAGACTGTTCAACATTAAAAAAGCCAGGGCAGTATAACCTTCCGGTTATTCCTGATGTACCTGCCGGTATTTTGATTTTGAATTATGAACCAAAAGAAATTATAGTTAATATTTTGGAATTAAACTAAAATTAAGGAATGAAAAAAACGTATGTAGTATTATTATAAGATATAATCAGTTTTTGTTAATTAAATAGGGGTCTTTATATGATTTTAGGTTTAGGAATAGATTTTGTAAATGTAAACAGAATGAAGCATTGGAGTGATGTTGATGGAATAATTAATCGTTACTTTAATGAAAATGAGATTAAGGCATCAAAGAACAGAGGTAGTTCCTATATTTTATCTCTTGCAGCAAGATTTGCAGCTAAAGAAGCTTTTGGGAAAGCCCTTGGAACTGGTCTAAAAGGCCTTAAGCTTACAGATATTGAAGTTAAGAATAACCATAATGGAAAGCCTGATATACTTCTTCATGAAACTGCTATGGAAGCATTCATGGAGCATGGTGGTAAATGGGTTCATCTTTCACTTTCCCATGAAGAGGAAGCAGCAGTAGCAGTAGTTATAATTGAGGGTTAATTATGGGCAGTAGTTCTCTAAATTCAATATCATTTTTTTCTAAAGAAGCTATAATTTGTCCTGTCTGTGAGACAGAATTTCATAAAGAAGATATTCGTACTGGAAGGGGTAGGCTTATAGCAGGAGATTTAACTGATGAATTAAGAAGATTTTATGAACCCTCTCAGAAGTACGGTGAAGTTAATCCTCTTTTATACCCTGTTACAGTTTGTCCTGAATGTTTTTATGCAGCTTTTCAGCTTGAATTTAAGGAGATTCCTCCAGAAAGTATTTCTTCTGTTGGTGATGATAAAAAGAAACGTTTTGACAGGATTGAAAAATTATTTAAAGGGTTGAACTTTAGAGAAGAAAGGACACTAAGAGAAGGTGCAGCAGCAAATTATCTTGCGATGATGTGCTATGATTTCTTCCCTCATGAGTTTAGTCCTGTGATAAAACAAGGCCTAGTCTCATATAGAGCTGCCTGGTTGTTTATGGATCTACACGGAAAATATCCGGATGAAAATTATGATTATCTTGGAAAACTTTTTTATAGAAAAGCAAGTTTTTTCTATAACCTTTCTGTTGAATACGATGGTAATGGAGTTGAATCTTTAACAGAAGTTGTGAGTCTGGGTCCAGATCTGGATAAGAATTATGGTTATGACGGGGTTCTATATATAAGTGCGCTCCTTGAATACTATTATGGATCCGATTCTGATGATTTAAAAAGAATTAAATCTTTGGAGCAGGCAAGAACTACTGTTGCAAGAATATTTGGTATGGGCAAAGCTTCGAAAAATAAACCTGAGGCTTTATTGACTAAGGCTAAGGATCTTCATTCTTCTATTGGTGAGGAAATAAAAAGACGGACAAAGGATGATTAGTCGTAGGCTTAAGATTATTTTATCCTATGATGGAACAGATTTTTATGGCTGGCAAATACAGAATGAAGGGAGAACAGTACAAGGAGTTTTGGAAGAGGCTCTTTCCAGGATGCACAAAAAATCAATTCGTGTAACTGCAGCTGGCAGGACCGATTCCGGTGTTCATGCCCGTGGTCAGGTTTGTCATTTTGACACTGAACTGGATATTCCTGAAAATAGATTTAGAAATGCAATTAATACATTTTTACCAGTGGATATTTCTGTTATTCATAGTGTTTTTGTTGATGTAAATTTTCATGCAAGATTCAGTGCAAAAAGACGTGTGTATAAGTATTATTTTACAGATTCCATAGGTTATAATGTTTTTAATAGACGTTTTTGCACTCAAATAAGAGATATACCTGAGATTGATATACTAAATACCTGTGCAGAAAAACTTAGAGGTATTCACGATTTTACCACTTTTACAAGTGCAGGGGACAAAAATGAATCAAAAATAAGAGAAATTTATTCAGCTTCATTTTATAAAGAAGGTGATCTTATTGTATTTCAAATAGACGGGAATGCATTTTTATGGTAAATGGTAAGATCCTTAGTCGGATCAATCTTATAA
>JAQIBN010000079.1 GCA_027859095.1 Spirochaetia bacterium
ATAATATTCTTTATACTTATAACAGTGAAATAGAGAATTTTCTGGAATCTAAAATTGGGGAAATCCTTTCCCATAAGGAACAAAAAACCTATAGTTTGGTCAAAAAACACTTTCAAATATATGAAAAATTACAAAATCAGGTGCGCATTAGTAGTAATCTCTGTAATAGAAAGGCTCTTTGGTACAGGATTATTGACAATGAATCAGATAAACTAGACTTAAGTATATATTCAGGAAAAGTTTAATATTATTATTATTTTCTAAAAAAGTGGATTAAAACTAATGTGAAATGATATGCTCACTTTGAAAGGAGTTCTTTCCAGATGGTTAAATACATTGCTGCGGCAGTACTTGTTCTTGTTCCTCTACTATGGGGAATTATTATGGCACCAATTTTAGATTATTTTGGGAAAAAAGTTCCATTTCGTTCAAAGCATGGTGAACCATTAGATGAATAGTTTTCTACAACTCATTGCTCCTGGTTTTGATTCTTTTATTACTGGTCCTGGTTTTTTTATCACCCTGGTTGGTCTTGGTTTTTTTATTGGAATACTAGCTGGTATTTTTGGAGTAGGAGGAGGCTTTCTTCTTGTCCCTCTTATGAATATTCTTCTTGGAATTCCTATAGAACTAGCTGCAGGTAGTTCTACCTGTTATATCATCGGAACCAGTACTACAGGTGTAATAAAACATTTTCATAAGGGGAATATTGAAATAAAGGCTGCATTGTATATCTCTTTTGGTAGTATTGCTGGTGCAATAGTCGGTGATATCCTTCAGGATAGTATTGTAATACTTGCTGGTGGGAATAAGCCTCTGTTTGAACAAATTATGCAGGGAGTCTTTGTCTTAATTTTACTTCTAATTGCCTGGGTTATGTCACGAGAATCACGATATGATGAAAAATTCGATATCCGACCTGTTACTTTTTTGCAAAAAATGAGATTTGGACCTAATATAGATCTTCCAGGCTCTAAGCAAATTGGTGTTAGTATTTTAGGATTATTTGGAATAGGTTTTTCAGGTGGTCTTCTTACTGGATTCATGGGAGTAAGTGGTGGAGTCCTTTTTATGCCTATACTTGTACTAGGTGTAGGCCTTGCACCTCATCTTGCTGTTGGAACAAGTCTTACTGTTGTATTGGTAGGATCAATTTCAGCAGTAATAAAAAAAACAATTTCTGCCGGGAGTTTATCTCAAACAAATATTACAGGAAAAATAAGTCTTCCCATTGCAATTTCTCTTTTATTTGCAGGAACAATAGGTGTTAGACTAGGCATGATAATCAGCCATAAACTTCATGGTCAAAAATTAAAAAAATATTTCTCAATTATTGTTTTCCTCGCTGCTTTAATGGTTATTGTAAAACTAATTTTTTCTTTTTAATTTTTATTAAATATCTGATCTATACAGCTATTTAAGAGAATAGTATTATTAGTCAGAAACACTTGGAGAGTTTAAATGAAAATTGGGAATTTAATATTTAATCCTGAGGAAAGAACATATGTCATGGGTATTTTAAATATTACTCCCGACTCCTTTTCTGATGGTGGGAAATTTTCAGTTCTTGACAGTGCTATTAGGCAAGCTATTCTTATGGTTGAAGAAGGAGCTGATATTATTGATATTGGTGGTGAATCAACAAGACCAAATCATAAGGAAGTTAGTACAGAAGAAGAAATATCCAGAGTTATTCCTGTAATAACTGAACTTGTAAAAGTATTGAGTAAACCAGTTTCTATTGATACTTCAAAGGCAGAGGTAGCAAAAGAAGCAGTAAAAGCAGGGGCATCTATGATAAATGATGTATGGGGCTTTAAAAAAGATCCATATATTGCTTCTGTAGCTGCAGAAGCAGGTGTTGTTTGCTGTCTGATGCATAATAGGGATAATACAAATTACAAAAACTTAATTGAAGATATAAAAACTGAACTGAATGAAAGTGTTAATATAGCTCTTAAGGCTGAAGTAAAAAAAGAAAATATAATTCTGGATCCAGGAATTGGATTTGGAAAAACTCTTGAACAAAATCTGGAAGTTATGTCAAATTTATCTGAAATAAAGGAACTCGGTTTTCCTGTACTTTTGGGAACTTCAAGAAAATCAATGATTGGACTCTCTCTGGATCTGCCAGTGAAAGAACGTTTGGAAGGCACAATTGCAACGAATGTTATTGGAATACAAAGTGGTTGTTCAATAATAAGGGTTCATGATGTAAAAGAAAATTTACGGGCAGCAAGAATGACGGATATAATTTTAAACTATAAATCCATGATGTAAAATAAAGGATAGGTAAATAAAGTGGATAAAATATTAGTCGAGGATTTAGAAGTCTTTGGAAGTCACGGTTCTGATCAGAAATTAGATAGATTTCTTATTTCTGCAGAATTAACTTTAAATCTAAAAACTGCAGGTGATACGGATAGAATTAGTCAGACAATAAACTATGTCGATCTATGCAGTGATATAGAAAAATATTTTTCAGATTTAGACTATAAATTAATAGAATCATCAGCAGAGTATTTGGCTTCACACATCCTTTTAAACTATATATCTGTCAGACATGTTGTTTTGACAATTAAAATGATCTCTATACCAAAAGAAAAAAAGATCAGTTTTACAGGAATAAAGATTGAAAGAGAATGGCATACTGCATTTATTGGCGTAGGCTCTAATCTGGGTGATCGTTATAAAAATATTCTGGATGCAGAAAGCAAAATTAATATTTCCAGTAATTGTAAAGTTGTTAACATTTCAAAAATTTATGAAACAGAACCATTTGGTTATTTAGATCAGGAAAAATTCCTTAATTGTGTATTTGAAATTAAAACATTACTTACACCTCTTCAGTTTATCAATTCCCTTCTTGAAATTGAAAAATCTTTGAAAAGAGAAAGGATTATTCACTGGGGTCCCAGAACTATAGATCTGGATATTTTATTCTTTGATGATATAATTACCTCTTTTGAAGCAGCTGTTATTCCTCACCCCCGAATGCATGAACGTATGTTTGTTTTAAAACCACTCTGTGATCTTACTCCGTATTATGTACATCCTGTTCTAAATGAGAGATGCTATAGAATTGCAGAAAAACTTGAAAAAGATCAGCCTGCACCATTAGAGTGGTTACCTTCTGATGATGTTATTATCTGATTTTCCAAATATTAATATTGTATACAATTTCGACATACATTAACTTTACATTAATTATATAATTGATAAAAGAATATTTTTAAGCTAAACTTTACTTATTCCAGATTTTCTTCTAATTGTTTCATTTGTTTATATATCTATTTTGTTATTATCTGGTTTTAGTTAATATACAGGAGCTTATGCACATGGTAAAACTTGATAATATAAATAGAAAGATATTAAGTATTTTACAGGAAAACAGCAGTATTACAAATAGTGATTTATCTAAGGAAATAAGGCTTGCACCTGCTACAACCCTTGAAAGAGTTAAGAAGCTTGAATTGTCTGGAATTATAAAAGGTTATGTTGCTCTTGTAGATCAAAAGAAAATAGGAAAAGCTATTACTGCATTTGTCGAAATATCTATGAAAAATCATTCTGCCAGTTCTATAAAAAACTTCAGTAGCGATATTGCAGCACTGCCTGAAGTTCTTGAATGCCATCATTTGGCAGGAGATAAAGACTTTTTGTTAAAGGTCATTACAGAAGACATTGAGAGTTATAGGATTTTTGCACTTGATAAACTTGCTTCAATACCCGGTATTGGTAATGTATGCACTTTTTTTACCCTTGATACTATTAAATATTCTACTGGAATACCCTTGGATTAGCTTTGATATTGCTGGTGATGCCGGAAAATACCAAATAAAATATGGAATTATTGCTAGACATGCGAATTATATGTATGTATAGTATGATAAAAATAGAATAGAAAATATGATAAAAAAATAAAATCAGTTATTACTTATTAATTTGAACTTTTTTATCATTAATAACAGGAGATTTTTATGTCTGAAATGCTTGTTTTAGGAGATGAAGCTCTTGCCCTTGGGGCAATTGATGCTGGACTAGCCGTTGCTTATGGTTATCCCGGAACACCTTCAACGGAAATACTGGAGTATATCCAGAGATATACCAACAAGAATGAAAGTGAAATTATTGCAAGATGGTGTACAAATGAAAAAACTGCATATGAAGGTTCCGTAGGGGTCTCTTATGCTGGAAAGAGATCACTCGTTACAATGAAGCATGTAGGACTGAATGTTGCTGCTGATGCGTTTATGAATTCAGCGTTAATAGAAATAAATGGAGGACTGGTTCTTGCCGTTGCAGATGATCCTGGAATGCATTCTTCACAAAATGAACAGGACAGTAGATATTTTGCAGATTTTGCAAGAATAATGTGTTTTGAACCGAGAAATCATCAGGAAGCCTATGATATGACAATAGAGGCTTTTCATATTTCAGAATTGTTTCATATTCCGGTTATGCTTAAACTTGTAACCCGTCTATCACATTCGAGATCAATTATTACCAGAAATAAAACTTTACCTGTAACCGATCTTGGGACAGCTACAGATAAACTCAAATGGATGTCTCTTCCTGCTTTATCAAGAGGAAATTGGAAAAATTTGCTCAACCAACAGGAAGAATTCGAACAATATTCTGTTAATTCCAGTTTCAATAAATTATCATTAAACAAGGATTTTAAGAATTTTGGAGTTATTACAACAGGTTTGGGTTCCAATTACTATTTAGAAAATTTAGAAGATTTACCAATAAAACCTTCTCATCTCCATATAGGGGTATATCCCGTACCTGCTGAACTTATAAAAAAACTGGCACAAAATGTTGACAGCCTTATTGTAGTTGAAGAAGGTTATCCCTTTGTAGAAAAAATGTTAAATGGAATAATAAAAGATACCCTGCCTGTTCATGGTAAAATGAATGGGGCGCTTCCTGCTTTTGGAGAGCTGAACCCTGATAATGTCAGAGTAGCAATAGGCTTGGAAGAGCGAAAAAATCAAGGTTCAGATAGTACCTCCTTACCTGGAAGACCTCCTCAACTTTGTGCTGGTTGTCCACATACAGATTCCTTTCGTGCATTAAATGTTGCTTTGGAAAATTATGATACACATATAGTTACAGGGGATATAGGATGTTATGCACTGGGAGCATTACCGCCTCATTCAGCACTGGATGCACTTCTATGTATGGGGGCTTCTATTGGTATGGCAAGGGGAGCAAGTGAAGCTGGAAGGAAAAATGTAGTAGCTAGTATAGGGGATAGTACATTTCTCCATTCAGGAGTTACTGCATTAATTGATGCGGCTTCTACTAATACTAATATGACTCTAATAATTATGGATAATAGTACTACAGCTATGACTGGAATGCAGGATACAATTATGACAAGTCCCATGATTAAAAATATCGTTTTGGCCTGTGGAGTTGACCCTGATCATTTAAGGGAACTCAAAGTGCTTCCAAAAAATCATGATGAGAATACAAAAACTATTAAAGAAGAAATTGATTATGAAGGACTCTCTGTAATAATTACTTTAAGAGAATGTATTCATGTCGTTGGAAAAATACGTGGGGAGATAAAATAATTATGGCAGATAAATATGATATAATTCTTTCAGGAGTAGGTGGACAGGGAGTTTTGTCTGTTGCTGCTGTCATTTCTATTGCAGCAATGAAAGATGGATATACTCTTCGTCAATCTGAAGTTCATGGTATGGCTCAGAGGGGTGGTGCGGTTCTTGCTCATATGAGAGTCTCAAAAACCACCATAGCCAGTGATTTAATTCCCAAAGGTTCAGCAGAGGTCGTTTTAAGTATGGAACCCATGGAAGCTCTTCGTTATGTCGATTTTTTGAAACCGGGCGGTAAGTTAATTTCAGCGGCAGCCCCTTATGAAAATATTCCCAATTATCCTGATCTGGATATGATTCATGAAAAGATAAATAGCCTGAAATCCAGTAGGATTATTGATGCAAAAGCTATTGCTAAAGAGTCTGGTACTATGAAAGCTGTAAATATGGTTATGGTTGGTGCTCTCTCTGCTGAACTTGACATACGAAAAGAAAGTATAATAGCAGCAATCAAAGAAAAATTTGCTTTAAAAGGTGAAAAAATAATAGAAGCGAATCTAAAGGCATTTGAATTGGGCAGGATAAGTAATAGTAACAAGGCAGAAGGAGCTGAAAAGTGAATATAACAGAGGAATTAAAACCCCTTTTCTATCCTGATTCAGTTGCACTAATTGGAGCCTCAGGGAATCCGGCTAAAGTTGGAAATAGAATTCTTAAAGTGTTACAAAAAACTGTTAAAAATCTATATCCTGTTCATCCTGTTGATAAAGAGGTTTTAGGTTTACCTGTTATAAATAGAATAGAAGATCTTCCTGATAATATTAGCCTTGCGGTTATAACCATTGCTGCAACCCCTGCAGTAAAAGCAGTAAGATTATGTGCTGAAAAAGGAATTAAAATCATTGTAATTGTTTCCGGAGGCTTTGGTGAAGTGGGAGGAGAGGGCAGTGATCTGGAAGATGAATTAAGGGAGATCCAAAAAAAATACGGGACAAGAATGTTAGGTCCAAACTCTCTAGGGATATTCCTTCCTGAGACTGGACTGGATACAATTTTTGTGGAACATGGAGACAAAGCATTATCAGGTGGTGGGGGAATTGCTTTTATTACACAAAGTGGATCTGTTGGTACAGAAGCATTGGGGCTTGCCAGTAATGCTGGTTATGGAATGCGGGCATTTGTTGGTTTGGGAAACAAAGTTGATCTAACAGAAACAGATTTTCTAGAGTATTTTGCAAAGGATAGTGCCACGAATTGTCTTGCATTTTATAGCGAATCAATTGATGATGGTAAGATTTTTTTGGAACGGGCAAAAGAGGCGTCAAAGAAAAAAGCTGTTGTAATACTAAAAGCTGGTAGAACTGAAGCAGGTCAGACAGCTGTCAGCTCCCATACAGGTAAACTTGCCGGTTCGGATAATGTTGTAAATGGTGCTTTCAGACAGTACGGTATTCAACGTGCATATGATGAAGAAGAAATATGTGATGCATCAAAATCATTATCAATGCTTAAAATACCAAAAGGAAATAAAGTTGCGGTTATAAGTGCTGCCGGTGGTTATGGTGTAATGTGTACAGATTACATTGAACAAAAAGATTCAAGAATAAAATTGCATCTTGCAGAGTTTAGCAATGAAACATCTGAAAGATTAAAAAAGATAAATTTACCTTTTGCTTCAAGCAAAAATCCTGTTGATATAACTGCAAGTGCTGATGATGAAATATATGTGGATACTTTGGACGCCGTTTTGAGGGATTCTGGTGTTGATATTGTAATTTGTCTTACTTTTTTTACCATACCCGCAGTAACAAAAGATCTTGTTAAAAAAATATCAGAAAAAGCTTTTGAATATGATAAACCAGTAATAACATTTGCCCAGTATGGTCCTTTTACCTATAAGTATTTAAAAGAATTTTATGATAGTGGTGTTGTTGGTTTTTCCTCTGTATATAGAACCGTTAGGGCAGCCAGGTTTCTTGTTGAAAGAGCAGATATTCTCAAAACTTTTGGAGAGGATAATGAATATTAATAATTGGATAGATGGTTTGAATATATCTGGAAAACCTGATGAATGGGAAATGAAAGAACTGTTCAGATTATATAATATATTTACTCCTAAAGGTGAATTAATTAAATATGATGATCAATTTAAAGACACCAATTTACAAAACCCTCTGGTAGTAAAGGTGTGTGATCCTGAAATCCTTCATAAAACAGATATAGGAGGCGTAAAATTAAATATTAGCGATAATATTGAATTTGTAGTTTCTGAAATGAAATCCATGTTCCCAGGTAGTAATATATTAATAGAGGAAATGGTTCCATATTCAGGTATTGAGTTTATTATTGGTGCATTGGTGGACCCTGATTTTGGATCAGCACTTATGGTTGGAGCGGGTGGTATTCTTACAGAACTTTACAAGGATGTTAAATTTAGGCTGGCTCCAATAAGCAAAGCTGAGGCAATAAGGATGCTTAAAGAATTAACTGTGGCAGATATTCTTCAGGGGTACAGAGGTAGTCAAATGAATATAACATCACTTGCTGAATTAATTGTTTCTGTCGGAGATCTTGTTAATGATTTAGGGCAAAATTTCAGTCAACTGGATATGAACCCTGTTGTGTTTTATGAAGGTAATTGGGTCGCACTTGATGGAATGGCTATACTTAAATAGCAAATTTTAGAAAAAAAATAAAAATTTGCTTATATTTGAGAAAAAATAAAAAAATTACTTGATTTTAAAAATAACTTCATTACAATGAATGTATAAGGAAATTCAGGAGGATTTGCATGGATAAGCAACAAGAACAAATTATCGACGATGCCTGGAGCAGAGAATCGATAATGGAGGTGGAAATCTCTATCATTGAAAGGATGATCGGCTGTCGAACTGTCGAAGCAGTTGAAGCTTCAATAAGCTACGCACAATTCCTCAGACTATCTGGTTTGACCAATGATAATTATCCACTATTTTTAAGATTACTTGAAGTGGAGAACCATTGGGTTATAGATTCTCTGGTTGGACTTAAAGATCCTTTTCTCTATTTAAGTTCAATTCACCCAAATAACTACATTATTTTAAGTAGTTTTAGACTTCTAACTGCCTGGCACCCTGGTGGTATATACCCTAAAACCCTTGCAATTATACTGGGTGTATTACAAGCTTCATTCAGTTCACCAAAAGATGGTTTTAAAATTTACAACGTAAGTATTAATGACGTAAATAATCTTGGAAAACATCTGAATAAGGAACTTGGACAGGATGATCCAAACAATCGTTGTATTTTGGATATATTAGACAGACTAGGTTCATTGGCTGGTGCTTCAACTGATGCTAGTATTGAGCAGATGGCAAGACAGTCTAATAGTATACGTACATTTTTCTTTGATAAGAGAAAAAAGATGGAGGATATAATACCTCAGGTACTGCTGGTTAAATCTGACTATATAGCAAAAGAGATTGCCCCAGACAAAGTTTACGTAGATTAACCAGAATGAGGAGTTAGAAAAATGAAAGAGCTTTTTGAAAAAAAACAGAGTTGGAGCTCAGAGGACGTTGCAGTCATTGAGTACGGCTTATTGAAAGGACTAATGGGAGTTCGAACCTCCGAAGCTGTTGAATCAGCTGTAACATATGGTAAATATCTAAATAGTTTAGGAATTACCAATAGTAACTATCCAATTTTCCTTAAAGTATTAGGTGTAAGAAATCATCATGTTATTGATGGACTCTTAGGAACAAGAGATCCGTTCCTTTTTATGAGTTCAATTCAACCTAACTACTTTATTGTTGCTACATGTTTTAGTTTTTTAGCTAAATATCACCCTGCAGAAATTTATTCTAAAACATTAGGAATTATCCTTGGTGTTTTTCAAGCTGCATTTAATAATCCTTTGGATGGATACAAAATTTATCCACCAACAATTGCAGATGTTAACAGCCTTGGTAAACATCTTATAGAAGAAAAAGGACAGGATGACCTTCTTAATAGAAGTATTCTTGATGTCCTTGATAAAATGAGTGCGTTGGAAGGTCAGCACAATGATGAAGAAATGGAAGATCTTGCGGTACATGCTCATAACATTAGAAATAACTTTTTTGATTCTACAAAAAGATTGGTTGATGTAATTCCCAACGTAATTTTAAAATCAGAACCCAATATGGATCCTGAAATTGAACCAAGAGAATTGAAATCTCTTAGTCAGGCAGAAACATCCGGAACAAAAGCAAAACCAAAGACACCTCCTAAGGGAACACCTGCGGAAGCTGAAGATAAAGAGTAACGAAACTTTACTTGTTTTTACATTAGCGCGCCTGTTTAAGGCGCGTTATTTTTACTACTGAATAAGGGGATTTGTCATGCAGAGATGGGAAGAAAGGGGTTGGCAGGAAGAGGATCTTAATAAACTTGAGCTTACTTTTTTAAAAGATATATTTAAGAATGAACAAAGTGTCAGTGTTGATGCAACAATCACCTATGCAAAATATTTAAACTTTATAGGGGCAAATTCCGATAATTATCCCATTTATTTAAAATTAATAGGAATGAGCAATCATTGGATTGTTGATGCTTTAATTGGTGACAAAGATCCTGAAACTTTTTTCAGTCATGTACAAATGAATTATTTTATAATAAAAGAATGTTTTAAAGCATTTAAATTTGCACCAAAGGGTGGTATCTATCCGAAAAGTTTACATGTTTTTTTAGGTATGCTTCAGGTCACTTATAAAAATCAGCTTGAAGGTTACAGAGTTTATCCTTTAACAATTACAGATGTTAATAATTTGGGAAAACATCTTAATGAAGATACTGATCAGAGAGATCCTTTAAATATGGTAATTCTAACTATTTTAGATAAAATAGCATCTCTTATAGATCCAGGTAGGGAAGAAGAGGATAAAGAAATTATTGCTGTAGCTACTCAGGCTAATAATATCAGAGGTAAGTTCCTTGACTTTACAAAGGGTCTTAAAGAAGCTATACCAGACTTATTACTTGAAACTTCAGATTATACTACCAGTGAGGTTAAGCCTTCATAATAACAGTTGTTAAAATAAATAAAAAAACCTGCT
>JAQIBN010000086.1 GCA_027859095.1 Spirochaetia bacterium
TGGTACGGGGATTCAATTTTCACAAAGGTATCATGAAACAGCAGAAGTAATGGCATGGACAATGCTTGCTATTATTTTAAGTAAAGTTTCTGAGTTCATAATTGAATTGATAATAAAAAGTCGAAAATGGAGATCCTAAAATGAGTTCGGGTGGAATTAAAGCTTAATCTTACCAAGCTGTTTTTGTTGATTTTTACTTTTTATTGTGACACTTAGTTGCTTTTTATAACAATATACAATAATATTTTTGTTATTATCATTGTAATAATTTTTAAAGGGTAAAGTAATTTAATATATCCTAATAGTGACATCTTGACTTTTGCAGTTGATTACTAAAAAAACGACTGTAAATCATTACTCAGCAATGAATTACAGCTGTCATCTTTTACATAAAGTTGTTGTACTATTTTACTGTTTTCTTGGAATTTCCAATAATTCCCTTTATTTCTTGAACAGTTCTATATTTTTTACCGAAATCAATTTCCAGTTCTTTGCCTATATCAGAAAGAATTTCGTCATAATAATCAAACAGATACATATTCTGTTCGAGGAGTGAACAGGAACATTTGTTTAAGCTCTCTAATATTGCTGTAATTGAATATTTTCTGCCCAGCCTCTTTTCTAAAATCCGCACCATTACCAATGAAATAAAGCAAGTAAGGAAGTGTGCCTCAATGTGGTCCTGGCTCGATAGATATACAGGGCGAGTCTCAAGGTCACTCTTAGTTATTCTGAATGACTCTTCAATTCTCCAAAGCCCCCTGTACATTTCAATAATCTTTTCATCTTTTTCATCTAGCTCGCTGGTTACTATAGCGTAATATCCATCATATTTTTCTTCTTCGATGAGTTTATCATCATCGAAAAAACGTATATGTTTTGCATCCTGCAGAACTTCACCTGAATCGGTAGAATAAGTCAGATCCTTTACATACTTGGCTGCACCATGGGAAGTGGATCTGTTGTATGCTGACTGAGATGAAATTAAATGTTCAGCCTTGTGAATGGCAGCTTCTCTATCAGCCTTGGCTTTCTCTGCATACTTTTCGCTGTAGAAAACAACCTGTTTCTCTTCTATTCGCACTTTTTTCTTTGTGCCTTTCACTGTGGATACGGTTATCTCCCTTGGATATATTCTGGACTTTATCTTGAATCCTTCACTTCCAATACGATATCCATCTTCTTCAAGTACATAGTCCTTGAAAGCCGATCTGGCTCCACGGATTGTGTAGCTGAGTACGTACCCATTCTTATCGAGGAGAATTTGCCGGATATTATCCCCTGCCATCATCCCTTTGTCAGCGACAATAATAATGCGGCCAAGGGTGTAATCCTTACGAACTTTGCGAATCATCGGGATAAGCGTTTGCTTATCAAGCATGTTTCCCGGATAGAGTCCGTAGGTGAGCGGTATTCCATCAGTGTCCATAAATAGTCCCATTTGAATGATGGGATCAGGACGATGCTCTTTAGAGACACCCTTACGTCTCATATCATCTTGCTTATCAATCTCAAAGTAATAATTAGTTACATCGTAATAGACAAGGGAGCTGCCTCTGTCTAAAGTCGAGGATCGATTCAATAACCGCCTCATAGTTATTTAAAGTCGAGGATCGATTCAATAACCGCCTCATAGTTATTTCGAGGGTTCTCCTTTATCACTGTCGTTTCTCTATCCATCCTTATAGCCAGATATTTTTTCTTCATATTTACCATAATCTAATATTCAGCATATTTTGCCTATTCTTCATAAAATATTGTACTAAATAGTCTCTACTGTCATCATTCCCCAGATAAATCCTGATAATTCTCTGGCAACTGCTGTAACTGTTTTCTGAGATATTTTTCCTCGTAATAAAAGCTTATTATATTTTTTGCTTAGTCTTCTCCCTGCTTTATCTGCATAAGCAATTGTTTCTAGAGCTTGTCCCTTTCTTCTCATAGTTAATCTTTTTGACGGTACATAATATTTGTAATGCCAGCTTGATTCAATTAACAGTTTCCGTAATCTGGAATTACCGGCTTTTGTAATACTTCCCTGTTTTCGCTTCTCACCACTGGAGTTTTCAGATGGAACTAATCCCATATATGCCATAAACTCAGAAGCTTTTCTAAATCTACGAAAATCACCTATTTCAGATACAAATGTAAGTGCTGTCAGTGTATCAATTCCTTTAAAGCACCTAAGTTTAGAAACTTTTTCTGTATATCTGGCTTCAGCAGCTATTTCCTCTATCTTTTCTTTGAGCCTGGATATTTTTTCTTCCAGCTCATTTATTGCAGTATTATATTCATCAAACACGCTCTTGCTTAGTTCTTCTTCGAATTCAAGTGCCTTTAACCATTTTCTATGTGCTCCTGTCCAGTAGCCTTTCCCTGTATCATATTTTTTCCCTAAACTCAGGAGAAACATTAATAGTCGCTGTTTTTGTTTTTTTAGATCACTTCTAGTATTATTACACATTCGAAGATAATTCCTAACCGCCTCGTCAGATCTTGTCGGTACATGAACTGAGACAATTTCACCATTCCTTAGGACTTTAGCCAACATGATAGCATCACGTTTATCGGTTTTGATCCGGTCTCCAGGCTTTCGAGGAAGAAGTGACGGTGCAGCGACATAACAGGTTATATCCATTTCCTCAAGTATTCTGTAGAGAGCAAATCCAGTGGGACCTGCTTCATAGCAACTTAAAATACTTTCTCCGTTTTCTTTCATTTTGTTGAAGAATTTCTTAACCTTCCCTGGTTCATTTCTTATTGTTCTCTCGAACTCTACATTTTTGTTGCCGTCTCTAAAAATTGCTATTGCTATTGTTTCCTTGTGGACATCCATTCCTACGTAAACTATACTTCTCATTGTGGCCTCCAATTCTTGTATGTGGCGTGCTTGCACGCGGTTGATTAACATTGTGTAAGCTAATCCACGACTTTGCAAGCACGGGGGTCACTTCATATTGTCTATAGAAATCTCCATCAACAAGACGTCTCGTTAACCCCTTTATTACATCATCAAGAGCTCTTGTTCATGCAAAATATCGATTAACAAGATGACTCGTTGATGGAGAATAACGTTTAACAAGTCCTCTTGTTAATGCAAAAAGACGTTCAACAAGAGGTCTTTATCTTTTAAAATCTCCCTATACAAGAGGTCTTGTTACCTACAATTATCTGTAAAAAGCTTGTCTATTGCCTTATACTCGACTTCAGCACCAATTCCCTTACCCACAAGACAACTCATTGATATACTTTTTCCGTAAAAAGGAGGTAATTTTTTATACACTTCCTAAACAAAGAAGGTAAGTTTACAGACAAAAACAATGGCAATAAAACCCAAATCACATTTCAATCAGCGTCAATACAATGACAGTATAATTACAGGAGTAATGACTGACACTTTTCTATCTGGAGAAAAATTGTATTGATAAAAAATTGACAGCTGAAAAACATGGGTATATACTCGCTTTAGAGGAGTTCTCCAATGAAAAAGACATTAATTATCTATATTATTATTTTTTGTTCAGTTTCAGTTTTTTCTGAAGATCAGAACAAGGCCTTTAAAGTGGGTCTTCAGGCAGACAGCGACACCTATATGGGGCTGATAGTGAAAGCAGGTCCATTCGAAATTGGATTAAAGGCTCAATGGAGTTATATCGATGCCGGAGATCTACAAGCAAATGGAATAGTTTCAGGTGCTCATCTGTCATATCTGTTTCAAGGAAAGGACGGGAAATCTTCTTTGGGAGCCGGAGTGGATTTTAGGACTTTATTTGGAGAGTCGGATGGGCTTGAATATTCTGAATATGTAGATGCCTTTTATGCGTATAAATTATAACTATCATCTTTCTGAAAATTTTATGCTGAGTGCTCTGTTCTATCCTCTTTCCTTTTCTACAAGAGAACTGGAAGGACTAGACTGGGGTATGTATACTACCATACCGTCAGCAGCCCTGGCAGCAGCCGTATTTTTCTAACAAATATGCCTCTGAGTATAATATGAACTCATAATATATCTGATGCTTGCCAATATTAGTGCAGCCTTTATTCGACAAAAAGCGATGATGAGAACTTTTATTTTTAGATTTACTGAATAACTTAAAAAGCTAAATATGTATCATAAATATGGAGATGGATATCTGGCTGTTGAAACTGGCTATGCACAAAGTGTAAAAAACTAAAGGGCGGGGGAAAAGGAAGAATTAATAAAAAGTTGCTATTTTGCTCAAAAACTGTAATAGTAACTATTAAGGTAGAGAAATGGAAAAATATTTTCAGAAAATGAAATCTATACTTGCCATGGATTCAGAACTTAATCAGATTCAGGATTTAGATATACTGCTTGAAAGAATTCTACTACAGGCACGTAAGGTAACCAATGCCGATGCGGGCTCGATATACTTAAAACACGATAAGATGCTTAATATAAAATTTTCTCAGAATGATTGCCTTCAGAAGGTGCTTGCTTCAGGGCAAAAGCTTATATACAATGTTCGATATAGATAATTTTAAGGAAGTAAATGATAAGTTTGGCCATCCTGCTGGTGATACTGTATTAAAAGTTCTGGTAGAAACTGTGCAAGAGCAGATTCGAGTTGCGGATATATTATTTAGGTGGGGGGGGTGATGAGTTTCTATTGTTACTTCCCGACTGTGACTTGAAACAGGCACAACGAATTGCAGAAAAAATCCGTATTGCAATAGAATCAAAAGAAATTAAGTACAGAAAAGGATCTATTCCAATTACATCCAGTTTTGGTGTAGGGAACATAAACTCCAATGTAAATAGAGACGATGTATTTAAGCAAATTGATGATGCTTTATATAGAGCAAAAACAAATGGACGGAACAGGGTTGAAACTGTATGACCCAGAGCTTTTATACCCTGGTGGAATAAAAATGTTGATTTTTCGGAAGCACTTTTTTTGAATGTTGACGGAGCCTATGAATACAGCGATGAAGATCTTTTGAATTGGCTCAACAAGATGGTCTGGATACAACAGTAAAGCCTGTAAAACTTCCTATAGAGGACACAGTCAAACAGCTGGGATATAAACCGGGTTTCAGCCTTATGTCTCTTCTGGAGGAGCTTGCGAAATTTGGTATTGAAGGACCTTTATAGCTTTGGGAAGAAAGTGCTTTTTAGGAAGACACTGGTTCTTAATCAACAAGAGCTCTTAATAACTGCATATTTTCATCATCAAGACCTCTTGTTCCTGCAAATTATTGATCAACAAGAGCTCTCTATCTTTTAAAATTTCCCTATACAAGAGGTCTTGTTACCTGCAATTATCTACAAAAAGGTTGTCTACTGCTTTATAAACGACTTCAGCATAATAACAGGACATTTCATTGATAAACTTCTAACGAAAAAAGAAGGCAATTCTTAAACTCAAAACCAGGACAAAAATACCAAATACTAAAGAACAAAAAACCCAGAATCACATTTCAATCAGCGTCAATATCGGCGTCAGTACCAAATTCGATACTTTTAACCAAACTCCAAAAATCAGCTTAATCTCTTCCCCCGAAAGGGTTTAGGCATAAAAAAAGCACCTCAAAAAGAGGTGCTTAAATGGGTCCACAAGGACTTGAACCTTGGACAACCTGATTATGAGTCAGGGACTCTAACCAACTGAGCTATAGACCCTAGGTTGCATGGGCGAGCAGGAAGCTTGCTTCCGACCAGCCCTAGGTTGCATGGGCGAGCAGGAAGCTTGCTTCCGACCAGCCCGGGAATGCTTGTAACCAGCCGGGATGTATGAGCAGGATGTGGGTTAAGCTTATGGCCAGTACAAGTTCGATATTTGTACCAAAAAAAATGGTTTATGTCAACGATCTATAGCTTTGGTAATTCTTCATATTTTAAGAGAAAATTTATAAGTATTTCCCTGTTTGAACCAGATTTCGATAATTTATGAAAATCTTCATACAGTTCTTTTATATAGGAAGAAATTTCTTCAAATCTTTCAATTGAATCCAAATTTATTTTTTTCAAGTTCTCAATAAGATTGAGCGCATATGCATCATTAAACTCAGGACATTCCGCAGATAGCGCAAATAAACCAGCGGGTATGCAGTTTATACTGTGCTGTTTCATGTATAAAATACTATTAGTTATCTGTATAGCCTGATCTCCCAGGTAATCTATCTCTTTTTCATATCCCTTAGTTCCACCTGTAAGTTCCCTTATAATAGAATCTATTCTTAGATGATTATAGCATACAACCATAACATGAAGACTTGGTACACAATGCAGGTGTGGGTCTGCCCAGTGCAGGAGTTTTAGTTTTATGTTTCTTCCTGAACCTGGTCTTGTAGTTGTAGATTGGCAGCTGTCAGAAACATCAAATCCATTTTTATACAGATTTCCAACAGTACTTATATACTGTTCAATTAGAGGAAGAGATCTTTTTCCGAATTCCCGATATAGAAAGTAGATTGATTTAATCCATAACGGAGAAAAGTTCATATAGATTTTTATATAATCTACTGAAAATGGAATTAGATTATCAAGTTCATGATCTACATTTACTATCTTTCGTTTTTTTATTCTCAATTTTCTCTGGTACTGGGGAAGGAAAAATTTTGTCACTATGGTTCCAAGGAATTTAAGACTTGTTTTTCGGGTTTCTTTCCTAATAAGCAGGGTAATAACAGCAGCGGTTAAACTCAGGTTGTTTATTCTATTCAATTAATAACCCTTAACTTTATGTCCAAAGAGCATATTTTGATAACATCTTACACACCCTGGAAATAAACCATGTTCAGTCTCTTTAAGTGTGTTTCTGAATTTTACAGATCTTTCATTATTTAAAATATCATTAAGTTTTTCATTTTTTATATTTCCAAGAATATACTCCGGATAATCTGCACAAAAATGGACATCTCCATTATAATCAATATTACACTGGGACCATGGAACTGTGCATTTTTCTCTTACTATAGTGTCAAGATTGGAATAATATTCACCTATTTTATCCGGATTTATTGCAGGAACTGTTATAATTGGGTAGCCGGGCTTTAGGGCATGTATTTTATCAAGAATTTTACTAAATATTTCACCATCTATTCCCTCATTATAACCTGTGTTGTATGCCTCCAGGCAGAAAGTATCAGTATTCAGCTTGTCTTTCATAAACTTTGTATGCTTTTTTACAATTTCATCATTGGAATATGTCCCTAAATTTATGAAGTGCCATGATAAATCAAAATCTTTTACTGCTTCAACCAGCTTATCCAGGTGCATATAGTTCTTATTGCTAACAGTTGTTACAATCCCCATATGGGGTAGTGAACTTTTTTGTAGTTTCTTTTGTCTGTTTATCTCTTTAAATCCTTCTATAACCCTTTTGTAGGAACCTTTTCCTCTTATGTCATCATTTACATCTTCGAATCCATCAAGGGAGACAAATAAGGCATTCCATTTGTCCCTGACAATCCTTTCGGCCTCTTTTTTAAGAAATGTACCGTTAGTATTTACGCTGAGTACACATTTTTTCTTAATGATATATTCTGACAAATCCATGAAATTGGGATATAGAAACGGTTCACCTCCCCACATATAGAAGATAGGCTTATCAGGGGCAATCTCATCAACTAATCTCTTATAAGTTTCCAGGGGAACATTTTTTTTGGCTTCCTCTTTTGCGTATTCACCCTTTAGAACTCCCTTGTCTCCTCTCTGTCCGCACATAACGCATTTAAGGTTACACAGAGGAGTAATTCTGAAATATATAAGGCTCAGTTTTTTTGAGAATCCACGATATAGTTTACGATCGATCATATCAGTCTTCATGCTATTAATAAAAGTTTTGGCTATCTGATAGGACATGACGGGATTTTGGAAAATTATTTTCGGAACTATGGAGAAGTTTTTATTCAAATTACCCTCTAACTAGGGTTTACGCAGAAGGATTGTTGGAAAACCTAAATCTTTTAATCTGCCTTCAACCACTTCTATTTCACTATTAGAAATATCTTTAAGCAGTATACGGATATATCCATTTGATGTTAACTCCCTGTGGGTAATAAAATCATTATCATTTAAAATTCTTTCAACTTTCTCGGCATTTTCGTTATTAGAGAAGGATGCAACCTGGACTATCCAATTATGCTGCATTAGACCTGTTTCTGAATTATGATCAGGGTTGTCTATTAAATCTGAAGAGTCTTCAATAATTCTGACTTCTACCTTTGCAACTCCAGTTCCTACCATGTCCAGTTTACTTGCTGCAGCTCTGGAAAGATCAATAATACGTCCCTCAATGAAAGGTCCTCTGTCATTGATTCGAACATGAACTGTTTTTTCATTTTCAAGGTTTTTAACCTCTACTATTGTATTAAATGGTAGGGTTTTATGAGCTGCAGTAAGCATGTTAGTATCAAAATTTTCGCCATTTGCAGTCTGTCTTCCCTGAAACTTTCCTCCATACCAGGACGCTTCTCCCTTTTCAAGGCTGAAAATATGTGTTGTTACAATAATGAGCAGAATTATAAAGTAGGTTAATTGTTTGTTCATATTTTTCTATCGGCTGTAGGGTTTTATTCATTGAGGTAAATTATAGATAACAATTGTCATCTTGAATAACCCTTCCTTCACTAGTATAATCCCCCACATGAAAACACAATCAGTACATTGGGCCGATATTAATGCAGATAAAATAATTAGGGAGAAGGGTGATAAAGAGGTATATGTCTGCGCCTCAGGAATAACCCCTTCAGGAACTGTACACATAGGGAATTTTAGAGAAATTATTTCTGTTGATTTGGTAGTAAAAGCCTTACGGAATAAGGGTAAAAAAGTAAGGTTCATCTATTCCTGGGATGATTATGATGTTTTTAGGAAAGTTCCTGTAAATATGCCGGATCAGGATTTATTAACAGAATACTTACGAAAACCGATAACTCTGGTACCGGATACAAAGGGTAGTTACAGGAGCTATGCAGAGGCAAATGAAAAAGACCTGGAAGCAATACTTCCTGTTGTAGGAGTTGTTCCTGAGTATCTATATCAGGCAGAAAGATACAGAGCTTCTGAGTATGCAGAAGGAATTCGTACAGCTCTGGAAAAGAAAGATGTAATTAGAGCTCTACTAGATGAACACAGAACAACTCCTTTGCCTGAAGACTGGATGCCTGTTTCTGTTTTCAGTAATTTTACAGATAAAGATAATACAAAGGTTTTAAGTTGGGATGGAGAATGGGGAATTACTTATCTATGTCTGGATACAGATAAAGAAGAAACAGTGGATATAAGAAAAACTTCTGCAGTTAAGCTCCCCTGGAGAATTGACTGGCCTATGCGTTGGAAGGAAGAAACAGTTGACTTTGAACCTGCTGGAAAAGATCATCATTCAGAGGGAGGTTCCTTTGATACAGCAATAAAAGTTGTAGAAGAAGTCTTTGGGGGTATGGCCCCTGTAACCTTTCAATATGATTTTATCAGAATAAAGGGCAGAGGTGGGAAAATATCCTCTTCTTCCGGAGAAGTTATAAGTTTAGCAGATGTTCTGGAAGTTTATCCTCCGGAAATAGTTCGTTACCTGTTTGCGGGAACCAGACCAAACAGTGAGTTTGCAATATCCTTTGATCTTGATGTTTTAAAAATTTATGAGGATTACGATAAATGTGAGCGGATATATTTTGGAGAGCAAAAAGTAAACGATAAGAAAAAAGCAAAAGAAAGCAGAATATATGAGCTCTCCCAGGTTAATAGTGTTCCGGGGAAAATGCCTCATCAGGTACCATTTAGACATCTTTGTAACCTCCTTCAGATACACAATGGTGATATTGATACAGTAATAGGACTTCTTGATGATGTTCAGCCTGAACAAATTGAAAGGTTAAAAGTACGAACTAAATGTGCCTGGAACTGGATACGTGAATTCAGTCCTGAAGACTTTAGATTTTCACTAACAGGCTCTAATGATAAAAAGATAGAACTTAATGATATGGAGATTGGTGCAATTAAGCTATTAAAAGAATAAATTTAAAAACTTAACTCACATGATGATAAGTCTTTAGGGGAAGGTATCTATTCCATAGCAGAAACAAGTGGTATGGAAGCAAAGGCTCTGTTTAATTTAACTTATAGGGTTCTTATAGGAAAGGAAAAAGGACCCCGGCTTGTTGGATTTATAATGATTGTTGGAAAAGATAAGATTCTGCCAATTTTAAATAGTTATTTGTAGTTGTATATAATTTCATTATCAGTATCTTGACTTCATTATTGTGACACCTTATTATTTATATGAGGTTGTTGTTTTTAGGAACAATGGCTTTATGATGGATACATTTAATGGAATAAGTATAATGATAGTGAACGATGAAATTTCTGAAATGTTGATGCCTCATATTATAAAATATAAAGATAATTGCCTGTGGTTTTTACGGGAAAACTTTAACCCCGTGACTATTGATGAGGTGTTCACTGTGCTCGATTCTATCGAAAGGTATGGTGACCGGGAAGCTTTTATAGAAGTGAGACGGATAAAAAAATGGCTGTTACAGAATTCCAGCGTAACATATTAAAACTGATTGCACGAAATAGAATAGCTGGAGGAGAGAGCTATGTTGCAGGTGGTGTCGCGTTAAACCAACTTATTGAGGGTTCACGATTTTCAAGAGATATTGATCTCTTTCATGACACATCAGAAGCTGTTTTCAGTACCTGGGAGCTAGACAGAGATCTTCTTGTCAAAAATGGATATACAGTAGATCCCATAAGAGAACTCTCATCTTTTATTGAAGTCCTTGTAAAAAAGGAAAAAAACACTGTACTTATCCAATGGGCCAGGGATAGTGCATACAGATTTTTCCCTCTTGTTGAGGATAATATTTTAGGTTTATCTTTGCATCCTTTTGATCTTGCCACTAATAAGGTTCTTGCCATGGCTGGACGACTTGAGGTACGTGACTGGATTGATGTTATTAATTGTCATGATAACATACAGAATGTTGGATATCTGTTTTGGGCAGCCTGTGGAAAAGATCCTGGTTTTAATCCGGTATCACTTATTTCTGAAGCAAAAAGGAGCAGCCATTATTCTGCCCAAGAGATAGAGCAATTAGCCTTTCCTGGATCTGCTCCTGATGCATCTTTATTGGGGCGACAGTGGCATAAAATTCTTAAAGAATCTGAGAGAATAATTGAACTACTTCCATCTGAGGAAGTTGGTAACTGTATATTGGCTGACAATGGAAAACTATTTACAGGCAATCCTGAAACTTTGGATGATGCATTGAAAAGTTGTAAAGTCCTCTTTCATAAAGGTAGCATTAAAGGAGCATGGCCCAAAATCATGTAACCCTAATAGATCAGCTTCTTTAATAACTGATCATTCCTACGCCATTTTGTATTCGCCTTAACCCTTACATCGAGCTTTACTCTGTATGGGAAAATAGTATTAAGTTCTATTTGAGCCGCTACACGAATTGCCTTTATGCCAACACCGCCCTTACCAACAACTATCCCTTTTTGACTTTCCCTTTCTACAATTATAAAGGCTCTTATCCAGAGTACTTTTCCATCCTCTTCTTCTTCCATATCTGATATTTCAACATAAATTGCATGGGGAAGTTCTTCTTTTACCCTATTAATTGCTTTTTCTCTTATTATTTCTGCTGCTCTGAATTCAAGATCCTGATCTGTAAAAAACTCATCAGGATACATCTTTTCTCCATCCGGTGAATTATCAAACAAAGAAGTTTTTAGATCTTCTATGCCCTTTAATTTTAAGGCGGAAACAGGAATTATTACAGCCTCTGGAAAGCGTTCATCAAGATCCAGGTATAATTTATCATTATTTCCTTCAGAAAGATCAATTTTATTAACTGCAATAATTAATTTTTTATTGTATTTTGCTAATAATTCAGAAAGATTCTCTTCTTCTTCACCAGATCTTCTTGAGGAATCTATAACGTATAGAATGAGATCAGCATCTTCAAGAGAGGATACAGATACTGTTTTTAAATGCAGGTTAAGTTTTTTATCTGATAAATGATAACCTGGTGTATCTATAAATACCAGCTGGCCTCTATTTTCAGTCAGAATACCCCGTACCCTATTTCTTGTTGTCTGAGGAGAAGGAGCTACAATTGATATTTTATGACCGCATAGTTCGTTCATTAGTGTGCTTTTCCCCGCAGAGGGACGACCAATAAGTGTTATAAATGATGATTTCATAGAGCCCATTCTAATCTTTGAGGTAGATAATTCAAGTACTTAACCAGCTCTTCTTTCCTTTCTTTAAATAAATTTGTATACTCTCTTTGTATATTTAATATGAAAAATAGGAGTATAGCAGATATGGAAGATGAAGAAGATGATAAAAAAGAGAAGAAAGAGGAAGGGGGGCATGATCTATCTGAAAAAATGATGGATACCCGGACAATTATTCTCTCTGGTGAAGTAGACAAGGATCTTGCTGAAAAAGTTGTAACTCAATTACTTCTGTTGGAGGCCGCAGGAGATGAACCAATTAAGATTTTTATAGATTCTCCTGGTGGTGATGTAGATGCTGGTTATGCTATTTTCGATATGATACGGTTTGTAAAACCCGATGTGTATACAATCGGTATGGGGCTTGTTGCCAGTGCTGGAGCACTTATACTGCTTGCAGCATCAAAAGAACATAGACTTGGTTTTCAAAATTCTCACTATCTAATACATCAGCCCTTAAGTGGTATCAGAGGAGTGGCAACTGAGATTGAAATCCATGCCAAGGAACTGGAAAAACTTAGAATTAAATTAAATCATCTAATAAGTGAAGAAACAGGCAAGGATATTGCTCAGGTGGAAAAAGATACAGATAGAGATTTCTGGATGAATGTCAATGAATCCATTGATTATGGGCTGATATCGAAAATAATAAGAAAAAGAGAAGAACTTGAAGTTTAATTAAAAAAAATCGTAATATTTGAAGTAGAATTGCTGTTTGCCCCATATTGTTTTGTATGAGAAAAAAACAATTTTCAGGGCAGATAGCAATTATTTTTACTTTATTAGCATTTTTTCTGGTTTTTATTTCCTGTACAAAATGTGTTCTTCCTGGTTCTGATACATTTTCAAAGACTTTGGTGTTCATGTCATATAATACTCAAAATATTTTTGATGATATCGATAATGGCACAGAGTATCCTGAATTTGATCCTTCGAATGGTGAATGGGGAACCAGTCTTTATAATACCAGGCTAATAAATCTTTCTGAAGTTATTAGGCGTTCAGTTTCAGGAGGACCTGATTTAATTGCTCTTCAGGAAATTGAGAATAAAAAAGTAGCAGAAGATCTTATTGATGGTTATTTAAAAGGTATGGATTATAATTATTTAATTGTTACTGATCTGGATTATTCGGCAATTCAACTGGGTTTTATCAGTCGCCTTGAACTGGAAAATATAAAAATTCATCAAATAATACAAGATGGAAAAATTATAGGCAGGCCAATTCTTGAAGCTTCTATTACAACAGATACAAATTTAATTTATGTGTTTAATAATCACTGGAAATCAAAATTAGGTGGTGCAGAAGAAACAGAACCTGCCAGAATAGCTTCTTCCGCTTTATTAAGTAGACGTATAAATGAACTACAATTAGCAGATCCCATGGTGGAGATTGTGGTTCTGGGTGATCTGAATGAAAACTGGGATGAATATCGTCAAAATAATGGTGATTATACTACAGCGTTAATACCCTTTGAGGATTATGTAAGAACTACAGGATCAATTTTAATCACAGAAAATAAAAATAGTTTTTCTGAATTGGCAAACCCCGGAATCATCCATATGTTCAGTCCCTGGTGTACATATACTGAAAGTTATGGTTCTTATGTATACAATGATTCATGGGAAACTATTGATCATATTCTGCTAAATTCTTCAATGTTTAATGGAAAAGGATATGACTATAAGAGTTTTAGTGTTGTATCAGATGATTTTCTTTTAAATACCTGGGATCAGCCCTTATCCTGGAGAACAGAAACAGGTTTGGGCTATTCTGATCATCTCCCTATTCTTCTTAAAATAGAAAAATAGGGCTCTATTTTTCTAAAGGCTCTCTCTCTTCTGAAAAATCTGTATCCCGTGTAGCTACCTGATAAAAAAGGTGTTCGAGTTCCAGTCCTATATTTACATTCTGAATTACACATGGACAATCACAGTCATATTTCTGACATTTTAACTCAACAGGTGCAAAATTCAGTACACCTCTAATACCTGCAGAAACCATTTTATCAAGTACACTGGAAGCCTCGTCTCCAGGTACTGCAATTATCCCAACTTTAATATCATTTTCTTTTACAAATTTTTCAAGTTTCTCCATTCCAAATACAGGAATAGTGGTACTGTCTTTTACATTTACTGGATCCGCATCAAAACCGGCTATCAGATGAATATCATCCGAAACAAAACCAGGGTAATTCATTAGAGACTGGCCAATTCTTCCACAGCCAACCAAGATAACATTCTGTGGTGTATTTCTTCCAAGAATAACATCAAATTCTTCTACCAGCATATCTATATTATAACCACCCCGTTTATTTCCAGAAAGATGGAGAGTTGAAAAATCTTTTCTAACCAAAGCAGGGGTAACACCAATGGCATCTCCCAGGTTATTGGAAAAAACTCTTTCAAATCCAAGGGATTTTAATTTATGAATTAATCTTTTATACTTCGTCAGTCTGAGAATGAATTCTTTATTCATTTTTTTACACTCGCTAAATTTAAATTTGAATATTATGTCCTAAAGAAGTTATTATATGTTATATATATATATGTGTAAATACAATATTTATTATTTTATCCGATTTGTGCAGTTATAATAAATATTTTTATAAATATAACTGCTATTAATGCAATATCAATTGTATATGTACAAAAATTAT
>JAQIBN010000149.1 GCA_027859095.1 Spirochaetia bacterium
GAGAAAAATGCTATAATTTTCCAATGGTCATGATGGCCAGTGAAAAAAGAATTTTGGAATCCCTTAATTTTGATCTTCCCGAAATTATAATTCTTAATTTTGGGGATCCCAAAGTTTCCTATAAATCCATGACCGATCAGGTTAGAAAAGATTCATGGCTTCATAGTTTTGGTATTATAGGTTTATATGATGGTTCTAAGCAAAATGAACAGAAGCTAATGGAGGAAATGAAAGACCTCAATGTTCTTGTTATGCTCGATTATTCCAGAATTGACAGCCATATAGTAAAAAGTGTTAAAATTATTGCAGAAAACTGGCAGTTAATTTATCAAAAGGATTTGTACAGTCATTTTATGGAGCATTCATCGGGTTCCTTTTCCATTGATAATGATATTCTTGCTGTATCAATTTATGCTGGTATTGCAGTAACGAATTTAGTTCAGAAAGGTTATTTAAAGCCGGAGAATAAGATGCATCTTCAGCTGGCTTTATCTGAGCTTATTGTAAATGGAATTGAACATGGTCATTGTGGTATTAGTTTTGATGAAAAAACAGATTTTCTTCAAAGTGGCCGAAGTGTTATTGATCTTGTTTCAGAAAAATGCCTGGATCCTGCCATAGCTGCAAAGAGAGTTCATTTTGAATGGGATTCATCGCTTGATCGAACTATTTTTAATATTCGAGATGAAGGTGAGGGTTTTGATATTTCGAAAATTAAACAGAAAGTAGAAGAAGATGATCCATTATCCCAACATGGTCGTGGTATTATTATGGCAGAAGCATTTACAGAATCTGTGGAATATAATGAAATAGGAAATGCGGTGAAGACTATAGTACAGCATGATGACTCTGTTATTAGAAAAACTCCTGAAGGTTTTTCCGATGAGGAAGTGATATATCCTAAAGCAGGGGATGTTGTTTTTCAGGAAGGAGAAAAGGGGAACTTTCTTTATTACATAGCAAGTGGTAGATACAAAGTTTTACATAATAGTAAGGAAGTTGGTTCTCTAAGTCCAGTAGATTTATTTATGGGAGAGATGGCGTTTCTTTTAAATAATCGAAGGAGTGCTGCTGTTATTGCGGAAGAGACTGGAAAATTAATTAAAATATCAAGAAAATCCTTTGTTCAGGTAATGAAGAAATACCCTCATTATGGTATATTCCTCTCCAAGTTGCTCGCCCGGAAAATTGTAAGGGCTAATGAGCAGCATTCTGTTGAAGAATTATAAACGGGGAAATAGGATGAAAGTAATAGACAAATCAATTGTAACACTTGAATATGTGATGATGGATCACTTAGGAGAAGTTCTGGAGAGCTCTAAAGTAGATGGAGAGTATGATTATCTTCATGGAATTGGAGAGATGCTTCCAGGGGTTGAAAAGGCACTTTCCGGATTGGAAAAAGGGAACAGTATTGATATTGTTGTACCTCCTGAAGATGGATTTGGAATTAAAAATGATGAATTCATATTTGAGGTAGATAAAGATATCTTTTCTGAAGATAGCACACTGGAATCAGGTATGGAATTTGATGTTGAAGATGAAGATGGGGCTAATATAATTACTATTGTAGAATTACGTGGTGATAAGGTTTTAGTAGATAAGAACCATCCCCTGGCAGGCGAAACCCTAAAAGTTAAGGCAAAAATTCTGGATGTTAGAATGGCTGAAGACTGGGAAATAAAGCACTGGGATCATAATCATGAGGATCATGATCACGAAAATTGCGATCACTAATCCCGGATATATGATCTTATAATTGTTGATAAATAGTAATCTGCAGAATATACACCAAATAAAAAAGGGAGCCTTAAGGCTCCCTTTTTTCATTTTGAACTTTTAATTATTACTTATCCAAACAAGGGGACTACAGCCATTAGAACTCCAGCTGCAACTGCTGATCCTATAACTCCAGAAACATTTGGTCCCATAGCATGCATAAGAAGGTAGTTGTGCTTATTTGCTTCCTGTCCAACCTTATTTGCAACACGTGCAGCCATAGGTACTGCAGAAACACCAGCTGCACCAATTAGTGGATTTATGGGTTTCTTTGAGAATACATTCATTAGTTTGGCTATGAGTATACCACTTATTGTTCCTATAGAAAAAGCAACAAGACCTAATAGAAGAATGCCAATAGTATCAATTTTAAGAAACTTGGCTGCTTCCAGTTTTGAACCTACTCCAAGACCGAGCAGTATTGTTACAATATTCATTAGAGCATTCTGCATTGTGTTGGATAAGCGATCAACAACAGCACTCTCTTTTGCCAGATTGCCAAACATCAGTGCGCCAATCAGAGGTGTTGCTTCAGGTAATAAGATTATGCAGATTCCAAGAACAGCAAGGGGGAAAATTATCTTTTCTGCCTTGGTTACATGTCTTAACTGCTCCATTTTAATTTTACGCTCATGCTCAGTAGTAAAGAGCCTCATTAGTGGCGGCTGTATAATAGGGACCAGAGCCATATAAGAGTAAGCCGCAACTGCGATTGCCCCAAGTAGATCGGGTGCTAGTTTTCTGGCAACAAAAATAGCTGTAGGTCCGTCAGCACCACCAATTATTCCTATTGCTGCAGCATCTGAAAGATTAAAGTCGAAACCCCATGCACTTGCATATCTTGTTAGAGCTAATGCTCCAAGGAGTGTTGTAAAAATACCAAACTGTGCAGCTGCTCCCAAGAGAGCTGTTTTAGGGTTTGCAATTAATGGTCCAAAGTCTGTCATTGCTCCAACGCCCATAAAAATTAACAATGGAAATAACCCGTTTGCAATTCCAAAGCTTGAGATTATTCCAAGAAATCCATCGGGTCCTGCAATATATGCTACAGGAATATTGGCAAGTATTGCTCCAAAACCAATTGGAAGTAGAAGAAGAGGTTCAAATCCTCTCTTAATAGCCAGATAGATTAAGAGAATACCTACAAGGATCATCACCGCCTGTTGCCATGTAAAATTAACTATTCCTGTCTGGCTCCAGAAAGCTAATAAGGAGTCTAATACACTCATTTAAAATCTCCTACATGATGATAAAAAGGGCTTAATTGAATTGAATTATAATATTTCATAATCATTTTTATCATTCTCCCTAATTAATCACTGCAAGTGTATCACCTGCTATAATTTGATCACCTTCTTTTACAGGAATGTCTGTTATAGTACCTGTGGTGGTGGAATTAATCTCAGTTTCCATTTTCATGGATTCTACAATCATAATTACTTCATCTTCTTCTATTGGATCACCCACAATTTTAATCATTTTTAGAACCAGACCAGGAAGAGGAGCTTCTACTACGACCTGCTGCCCTCCTGATGATGCTGCAGGAGCAGCTTTTGGAGCAGGTGCTTTTCGTTCTACTGGTGCTGCTTTAACTGGTTGGGCTATTTTTTGCACAGTAGCAGTTCGAGCCGCTGGCATAACTTTTGGAGCTGCTGAGGGTGCTGAAGATGCATCTGCAGTAATTACTACCATTGTATCACCGGCTACAATCTGGCTGCCTTCCTTAATGGGTAATTCGCTTATAGTTCCGGAAGAAGGAGCATTGATCTCAGTTTCCATTTTCATAGATTCAACAATCATTATTACTTCATCTTCTTCTATTCTATCACCCACATTTTTCAGAATTTTTAGAACAATACCAGGTAAAGGTGCTTCAATACTCTTTTCCCCTCCAGGAATAGGGACTGCTGCCGGCGCAGGTACCGATTTTTCCGGCTGTGCTTCCACTGGAGCTGGTTGTGCTGTTTTTTGTACAGGTTTCGTACTTAGACCTTCCTTAACAGAAATATTATATTCTATACCGTTTACAATTGCCTTATTACCTTTCATTTCAACATTGTATTCATTGGCATTTACATTAACTGTAAAATCAGTAGGTGTCTTTTCTGATGTTTTTTTCGGAGATGCTTCTTCTTTCTTTGCAGCAGGGTCAATTTTTCTGACTCCAATTTTTGCATTTCCCTGAAGAAAGGTAATTCCCTTATCCTTACAAGTAGCAGATATAAAAACATTTTCATCATTTACTGGTAATTTTGCATCTTTTAGTCGTTTTGTTGCAACTTTAATTCCTTTTTCAGGGTCTGCATCATTTATATCAACAGGTATTTTAGTAGTTGGTTTAAGACCGAGCTGTTTTTCTGCAAGCTTCATAATTTCAGGATCCGGTGCAACAGGAGTTTTACCGAAATATCCCAGAACCATTTTTCCATACCCATCAGCAATCTTTTTCCAGGAACCAAACATAACATTGTTAAAGGCCTGCTGGAAATAGAACTGTGACACAGGTGTTACAGAAGTTCCATATCCACCCTTTTCAATTACTTCTCCCATTGCTGCTGTAACGTCATGGTATTTATCCATAATTCCATTATCACGCATCATTTGTGTATTTGCAGTTAGAGCTCCACCGGGCATTGGGGAGAATGGCATTAGTGGTTCAACTTTTTTTCCTTCAGGAGGCATAAAATAATCTTTCATACAATTTTTGAAAACTTCTTCTGCATTCATTATTTTATTTATATCAACACCAAGGTCATATTCAGTACCTCTTAGTGCATGCCACATAGTTACAATATCCGGCTGACTTGTGCCACCGGAAACAGGTGCCATTGATAAGTCAATCTGGTTTGCTCCAGCTTCAATAGCTGCTTTATAGGATACAATACTGGTTCCTGCAGTTTCATGTGTGTGGAAAGCAATTCTTGCATCAGCACCAAGAAGGCTTCTTGCCTGTTTAATTGTTTCATACACTTTTGCAGGAGCGGATGTTCCAGATGCATCTTTAAAACATACAGAATCATACTTTATACCAGCATCCATAATATTACGTAGAACGCTCATATAAAATTCAGGATCATGTGCTCCGGTTGCTCCTGGTGGAAGTTCCATCATTGTTACACATACTTCATGCTTAGCTCCAGCTGCTACAATCCTTTCTCCGGAATATATAAGATTGTTTACATCATTAAGAGCATCAAAGTTACGAATAGTTGAAATACCATGTTTTGTGAACATTTTTGCATGGAGATCAATAACATCCCGTGACTGAGACTCAAGGCCAACTACATTAGTTCCTCTGGCAAGGGTTTGCAAGTTTATATCCGGTCCAACTGCAGCTCTGAACTGATCCATCATGTCAAATGCATCTTCATTACAATAAAAGTATAGAGATTGAAATCTGGCACCACCACCAGCTTCAAAATGGGTAATACCAGCATCAACAGCTGCCTCAACAGCTGGAATAAAATCCTTTGTAAATACTCTAGCACCATATACTGATTGAAAACCGTCACGAAAAGCTGTGACCATAAAATCGACTCGTTTTTTCATTTTATATTACCCCTTGTGAGTATGATTTGACAGCAGCAATAACGGCAGCAATTTCTTCTTCGCCAATTGGAATTGCTTCATTTGTAATATCAATTTGGTTTTTCTGATTTTTAATTGATTTGATTTTAGTTTGTTTGGATTTAGCCTGTTTCTTTGTATTATCATCCGGAAAATTCTTTGGTATAAAAGCTGACATAAGCTTCATAATAAATACCAGGATGGTAAGAAAAAGAATAACTACAGACATGCCTACGATTGTTAATGTAAGACCTTGCAGTAACACTTCTGATCCTCCTTAGGTTGCATAGCCGAGCAGGGACGAAGTCCCGACCAGTCTTGTTTGTTATAAATAATATTTGGGATTTAACCAGTGAAACAGTAACTATAATAGCAAGAGTAGCTATTTGCAAGGAAAATATTCAATTTATATGTGATTTTTTTTAATACCTGTAGGGATGGGCTTAAAACTCAACACCACAGGATAAAAAAGCATAGATAGATACTTAAACGGGGTTTATTGCAGGTTAATCCTCAGATATTGAAAGGTTTCTTAATCCTTTTAGCGTAAGTGCTGTAACAATTAACCAGATTAAAAGGAGGGATAATGTCATGGAAACAAGAATTGAATCCAAAACGGGGAGTATTAATAGTTTGTTAAGGGCTCCTGTTGAAATGGATGCAGTCCCCAGAGGGAATGTAATAGCCCACCAGCTTAGGGTGAATATATATAGTTATATTTGAATAAGGTCAATTAGAAAGGCTAATTTTTTCTCTATGCAATTTTACCGCAAAGGTATAAATTGTATTTATAATAATTGTTGCAAACGAGGTGCTATATTGGCAAAGGTTATATCTGTAAGTTCAAGTCCTGGAAGAGGCACCCCCAAGTATGCTGTTAAAGAAGGAAATTTTATAAAAGATTTTGGAATGGAAGGAGATGGTGTTAGCATTGTTTAATCTTATTCCTACTCTTACATTTGTATTTGTAACAACATTTACACCAGGTCCAAATAATACTATGTCTCTTGTTTCCGGGAAGAATAATGGTTATAAAAAATCCCTAAAATTTCTGATAGGAGTTTTTACTGGTTTTTTTGTTCTAATGATACTCTGTGGTTTATTTAATCGGATTTTGTTTAGCATGTTTCCATCTATAAAACCATATATATCAATTGCAGGTTCTTTGTATATGTTATATCTGGCTGTAATAATATTGAAGTCAGGTTTTGGATCTCATTCCTACTCAATAATTTTTTCTTTTAAGAGGGGCCTATTCCTCCAGTTTATGAATGTTAAGGTCATAATATATGGACTTGCATTGTATGGAACATTTATAACTCCATATTTTGATGGACTTTTAGTTGTTATTATAACTGCTTTTTTATTGGCTTTAACTTCATTTTCTTCAATATCCCTGTGGGCTCTTTCCGGTAGCAGATTTCGCAGTATAATTAATCGCTCTCCAGGGCTATTTAGTATTGTAACAGCTGGACTTATGGTTTTCAGTTCAATCTCTATTTTATATCCTTTTATTGTGAAGTTTTTCATAACCTGATTTAAGCTTGAAGAACTTAAATATTTTTTGTATTTTACAGATATGAGAGATGAAAATAAAAAAAGAGAACTTCCTGAGTTTAGTAAAGATGGGAGTATCTATGTTACTGATGAGGTAATGAATACCATTACTCATATGATAGGTGCAATTTTTTCATTATTAGGAACAGTATTGCTAATTGTTCTTTCGTCTGAGGCTGGGAAACCCTGGCATATTGTCTCTTTTTCTATCTATGGTTTAAGTCTTTTTCTTCTTTTTCTTGCCAGTACTTTTCATCATGGGCTGTCATTGTCGAAAAAAATGAATGAACTTTTTCGGCAGTTTGATTATTTTGCCATTTTTACTCTTATTGCCGGTACTTATACTCCTTTGTGTCTTGTAATGAATAGAAGTCCCTGGGGCTGGAGTATTTTTGGTGTTGTCTGGCTCCTTGCTGTAATAGGTATCACCATCAAAGCAGTTTTTCCTAATATTCCAGGATGGGTTTCCCATACCTTATATATTTCAATGGGGTGGATAGGCGCTGTTTTAATTATCAGGTCTATTTCTCTTATGGGTACTCTTGGTTTTATACTGATATTGGGTGGTGGAATATTATATACTTTGGGAGCCGGTATCTATTACTTTGAAAAACCTAACCCGGTTCCAGGAAAGTTCGGGTTTCATGAAATATGGCATCTTTTTGTTCTAACAGCTGCAGCTCTCCATTTTATGTTTATGTATTTTGTGGTATTGCCATTCTAATGTATTTAAAAAAAATATCTTCCAAAAGGAAACAAAGAACAAAGGAAATTATATTGAATGGTATTGATATAATAGTTACAAGGAAAAATATTAAAAACCTTCGTTTGTCAGTGTCTCCATTAGATGGAAGTGTTAAAATTTTCTCTCCTCTACTGACAAGTGATAAATATATAAATGACTTTGTCTTATCGAAAATTAAATGGATAGAGAAACATCAAAAAAAAGTCCTTTTTAGGGGAATCCCTCCCATGCTCGAATATATATCTGGGGAAAACCATTTTTTTAAAGGGGAACTCTATACTCTTAATGTTATTTTTGAAGATAAAAAACCAGTAGTACTAATTCATGGAAATAGTCTTATGCTAAGTGCCAGGCCGGGCAGTACCATAGAAAAGCGAAAACAGATTCTTAATGACTGGTACAGAACTTATTTAAAAGAGCAGATCCCTCTGCTAATAGAAAAATGGACTGCGATTATTGGAGCTTCTCCTTTGGATTGGGGTGTTAAGAATATGAAAACAAGATGGGGCAGTTGTAATACCAGTGATAAACGTATTTGGCTTAGCCTAAAACTTGCAGAGAAATCAGAATCCTGTCTGGAATATGTTTTTGTTCATGAGATGGTTCATCTTTTGGAAAGAGGGCATGGTAAGCCTTTTATTGCCTATATGGATCGGGTCATTCCGGAATGGAGAATTCTTAGGGATGACCTGAACAGAACCCAGAGCATAAATTAAATATTTTAATTGAGAAAAGGAAGGTGTGGATATGAAGTATCGGCGTTTTGGAAAAACAAACTGGGATGTATCAGAAATTTCTCTTGGTACATGGCAGGTAGGTGGAAAATGGGGCAGTGGCTTTGATGATAAACTTGCTGAATCAATAATTAATGAAGCAATTGATCATGGAGTGAATTTTATTGATACGGCTGATGTCTATGAAAACTATCAAAGTGAGGCAGCTGTTGCCAGGGTTGTCAGGTCCCGAAGTGAAGATGTCTATGTAGCCACTAAATGCGGTCGCCATCTGAATCCTCATGGTAATGAAAGTGGAAGATGCTTTGAAGGCAATAGAATATCCAAATGTTGTTTCAGTTCAGATAATCTTTAATATATTCAGGCAGCGTCCGTCTGATCTGTTCTTTAAGCGGGCAAAAGAACTTGAGAAAGCTATTCTGGTTCGGGTTCCTCTTGCAAGTGGATTGTTAAGCGGTAAATTTGGAAAGGTTACTAAGTCCAGAACAGCAATCTGCTGCAATTGCAGTCTATGAAAAAAGGATCAAGAAACTGGTTCATCAGATATGGTAGGTTTTGCATGATAAGAGTCTGAACCAGTTCTAATCAGACTCCATCTAAGCTTTTAAGAATTACTGTTGTCTGCAATAAAGCTTCTTAGTACTCCAACAACTAGCTCATGATCTTTTTTTTGAGGCAGTCCGGACACCGTCACTGCTCCGATCACACCAGCCCCCTTCACTGTTAGAGGAAAGGATCCTCCATGTTCTGCATATTCCATAGGATCAAGGTAATGCCGTGAAGCCAGGGTCTCACCAGATAGAATATTCTCAAGTCCTGTGAGGTATGAGCTCATATGAAGAAACTGAACAGTATTGCTCTTTCTTTTCACCCATCTATCATTATTTGGAGAAGTTCCCTCCATAGCCAGATGGAATAGGATATGATCGCCTTTTCGTATATCTATGGTAACCGAAACACCAAGATTCTTAGCTTTTTCATGTAAAGCATAGCCAAGATTTATGGCTGTTTCATGAGAAAATTCAGAGAAAATGAGATCCAGTTCCTCAGCCTTTATAGATTCAATTTGATCCATGAGATTTTTATCTTTGTTAGATATCTGATCCATAATTACTTCCTTTTATTATTCCCTATATCGATTTTCCAGTTTAATTGTACTACATCCTTTCCTGAATAATAAGATTCTTTTGATTTTTTTTATTGCCCTGCTTCATAATCATCTATATATTCCTATCATTAGTAATTTAATAAGAAAAATATTGAAATAGTTTTTCCAAAAATAAACTTTACTAAATTATAGGGAGCCAAGTAAGTGAATAATATAGTAAATAAAACTGCATTCGTAACTGGTGCATCCAGTGGAATAGGAAAATCTATGGCCGAATACCTTGCTAAGGAAGGATATTATGTATTTGCCGCAGCCAGAAGTCTGGATAAACTGGAAGCAATAAAATCTGAAAATATAGAACCTGTACAACTGGATGTAACTGACAGTAATGCTGTTATTAAAGCTGTAGAGCATATATCAGCAAGTAAAGGCAGATTGGATTTACTAGTTAATAATGCTGGATACGGCGTATATGGAACTATAGAAGGGGTCTCCCAGGAAGATGCAAAAAAGGGATTTGATGTAAATGTATTTGGTTTGGGACAGATTACACAAACTGTTCTCCCTATAATGAGAAATCAACAATCCGGATTGATAATAAATGTCTCATCTGTAGTAGGGAAAATTTCATTACCATTTTTAGGCTGGTATTCAGCTACCAAACATGCCCTTGAGGGGCTGACAGATGCACTAAGGGCAGAAGTGAAACCTTATGGAATTAAGGTGGTTTTAATTGAACCTGGGTCTATAAACACTGGTTTTGAAGATGTAGCTATGGCTACTCTTGAGAAATGTAAAGACCCGGAAGTTTATGCAAATCATAAGGCTTCATTTGCTAAAACTGTAAGGAACAGCTATAAATCTGCTCCAGGTTCTGAGGCCGTTATTAAAGAATTACAAAAAATTATTCGTACAAGTAAACCCAGACTCAGATATGTGGCAGGCAGAGAGGGGAAAATTTTCCTTGCTTTAAAAAGTTTTTTAAGTGATGGTTTCTTTGATTTTTATGGTTTCAAGTCAGTATAAATGACAAAGAAGTAAAATATCATAGTGAGAAATGGATGTCTGTACCAGATGGTACAGACATTTATTAATCAATCAACCAAACTAAAAGTTTAGTTCTATCCAGGGTTCAATTGCAGAGATAAAATCATTGGTCGCAGAACCCCATACAGCCAGGTATTCCTAAAGTGCGGTATCCCAATTTGTCATTTTAGTGTTTATTTTAATCATTCCCATTCTTTTCTCACTCAATTTTGAAGGATCCAGATAGGTCTGATTAAAAAATGAATCTCCCGAGCCAAGTGATCTGGCTAATAAAGGTCCCAGATGTTTAATCTGAGGTATTTTAACAATCCATGATGGCATTTCTCCACCTACATATACAGCAGGATCTACTAATATTAATCCTTCAATTCTGTCAGGTTCTGTCAAAGCAGCCCTGACGGCAAGGGTGCTGCCATAGGAATTACCTTCGAAATAATGAATTTTAATTCCATCTGTACCTTCAAAAGGGATATTCGTAAATTTACTATCCGGGGATGCCAGCTCTATGGCTGCTGCCAATCCTTCAGGTGCTTTTACTGGTATTAGAAATGGTACAATAATCAGTAATAAGAGTATTACTCCCAGCACAATTAATGTAATTTAATCTGAAATCATATTATTATTGGTTTATGGAAAATGAACAGGTTTTAGTAATAGAGCAATTGATTGGATTTTACCGTGGATTTCTTGAGAACAAAGATAATCATACTGATGATTGGAAAACGGATTTCGGCAGATGGCTGATAGATCAGAAATCAGTAAATACTGCAGGGGCTCACTCCGGTATGGGAAAGGAAGATACATTTATTGGGATGATGCTGATTGCCCTTAGCAATCTTACCCGAAACAGGATAAATAAGCTGATAAATGACAGTCCTTTTTCTACAATAATGGATTATCAGTTTCTTATGGTGTTAGACCAGCATGAAAGTCTAAAGAAATCAGAATTAATTACTGTTAACTATATGGAGATGTCCTCAGGAATTGAAGTCATTAAGCGCCTAATAAAGCATAACTGGGTTATTGAAGAAGTGAATGAAAATGACAAGAGGTCAAAGCTTGTAGCAATTTCTGCAGAAGGTAAGGGAATTTTGAATCAGTATGGAGGGAAGGTGAACAATCTATATTCTTCCTTCAGTTCGGGTTTAAGTTCTGAGCAAAAGGAGAATGCTCTGCACTATCTGGAAATGCTGACTAATAATAATTCGTAAGATTAAGTGAAGTAACATCGGCCGGAAGATTTTAAATAAATGCTGTTTTCATTTCTCTCTTTTCATAATTTGGGATATCATATTTGTCTGCTATATTAGACCAGTTTGCTACTACAGATTTTATTTTTTTTATAATTAATTTTCCCTCAGTGATGTCAATTCTAAAATATGGAGCAACTTTCAATGTTATATCTGTATCAAGGCGGTTATCATTTTCTGATATATTTAAGGTTAAACCATATCCATGGGGAACAGGATTAATGTCGTAAGCAGGAGACAATTGCCAACCTTTCCTATTGAGTATAAATCCATGATTTCGCAGATGATCATCTGTGTTAGAAATACAAATAGAAAAAACTATTCTTTTCCATAATTCTTTTAAATCCTGAGTTGTATTTGATCCGTACTGGACAAGAAATTCTGCTAGTTCGAGGTAACTGACTCCGGAAGATGCATTGTCTCCATCACTATGCCCCAGCATTGTCATAGCCGATGCAAAATGGAGTCTTTGTTGAATAGAGTCCCGATCGAATCTTTTTGTAAGAAAGGTATGATGGGTGGATGAAAATTTTTCTGCTTTGCATTCCGGTACATTTATGCCTGCTTTTACTGCAAGTTCATGAACAATCATTTCCCATGCACCAATATCTCTGCTGTCATTCCCTTTTGGAAATTTTGCAATCCAAAGATTTTTATCTTTATCAATAATTCCTGCTTTTGGTCTTGCTCCACCTAAAGAAGAACCAGGGGTTATTAGCATATTCAGCCACTTTTGGTAGTTGTCACTGGATTCCGAATTTGATTTATCCAGCTGGAGGCTTGCATATTCCAGATCTCTGATAGATATCCATGGAGGTGTTGCAAAGTTTCTATTGTTATCCAGAAATTCTCCATCCTGTTCTGTTTTAAATCTAAGGGCGCCCATTCTGTTTCCGTCAAAAACACCAAGAAGAAAATCGGATTCCAGTAATTCTCTTTCTGATCTACCATCCTGGATGGCATCTATAGCTTCCCTGCGTTTCATAAGAACTCTTCCCCATCTATCGGGAGAAGAATCTAAAAATATACCAAAATTAGTTTTATCAGGTTTTGTATATTGAGGTCCTGAATAAAATGACAGATCCGGATCAATAATGAATCCTATTCCTTTCTCAAGCCACCCGGAAGAATACTCGAATGAGAAAATTTCCTTAGCTCTTACAGTAGAAACAGAAAGGTTTCCCATCAATTCAGGCTGATCTATTCCCTTCCAATGTGCATAGACTAAAATTATTTTTTGGTTCATTTTATTTACTCTTTGGAGCGCGTTTTTTTGTCAATAATTCTGCATCCTGAAGTTTTCTTCCCAGTTCATCATCTGCGGCAACCAAAAGAAAATCTTTTTCCAGGCCCAGTACAAATAATATTTGAATATAAGTACCAATTGATACAGAAGGAGACCCTTGTTCAACTTTACCAACAGTTGCTCTGCTTATACCTGCCCGCTGTGCAATTTGTTCCATAGAGATTTTCCTACGTAGTCTGGCTATTTTTATATTTTCTCCCAGTATAGTTAAAGTTTTTGCAATCCGGGGTAATAATACAGTGTTGTTTGTCATAATGTTGTATATATTAGACATAATAATAGATAAAGTCAATAATATATGACATTAAAACATGATTAAGTTATTGAAGAAGTGAATGAAAATGACAAGAGGTCAAAGCTTGTAGCAATTTCTGTAGAAGGTAAGGGAATTTTGAATCAGTATGGAGGGAAGGTGAACAATCTATATTCTTCCTTCAGTTCGGGTTTAAGTTCTGAGCAAAAGAAGAATGCTCTGCACTATCTGGAAATGCTGACTAATAATAATTCGTAAGATTACTTGTTAGCACCCTTCTGATTTGACGATAGCTAATTATTAATGATATTATTCGAAAGAGGGATTATAAGATGCCCACAGTATTGAGAATAGGATCATTTAGGTTTTTCTTTTATTCCGGTGATAGAACTGAGCCGATACACATCCATGTTGAAAATGGAGATAATATTGCTAAGGTCTGGCTTGATCCAATAAGGTTGCAAAATAGTGGTGGGTTTAATAGATCAGAGATTAATAAAATATTATCGATAATATTTGAACACCAAAAAGAGTTATTGGAGGCCTGGAATGAGTACTTTGGCAATTAAAATTGAAGTTCCTAATATAAATAGTGTTATTGTGACAAATGACAGTCTTATTGTAGGGCTTATTGATGGCCGAACTGTTTCTGTTCCCTTAGCCTGGTATCCCAGATTATTGCATGCATCAATTGAGGAGAGAAACACGTGGAGATTGGTAGGAAAAGGTGTTGGAATACATTGGGAAGCTATAGATGAAGATATAAGCACAGAAGGACTTCTGGCAGGAAGACCATCAGGTGAAAGCCAAACTTCATTGAAAAAGTGGCTCGCTTCAAGAGAATAACATTTTAATGAAATCTCATCCCTTCTAAACTAACTATCATTAATTTGGATATGTATTATTTGCCTTGTATTTTGAACCAGTTATCTTTAATTATCAAGGTAAAATACCCTGTAATATATTGAATTTTTAAGCAACAATAGTTCCAGTAAGTAAGGGAATTAAAAATTAACTCCTTTTCAATAAATAGGTGTAGAGTATTAGTACAAGCCAAAATTATTGGAGGGTTTTCTTGAGTTTTGAACAGGATTATTCCGCACGGATGATAGAAAACTCTTTATCTGATCTTCGAATTAGTGTTCTTAACCGTATTTATATGTTGCCTTTAGTTATTGGCGGTATTGCCATTGCTGTTGGTTCAGCAGAGAAAAAAAGGGTTAAGCTTGAAGACCTATCAGAATTACTACATTGTTCAAACATTACTTCCAGACGACGATTAAAACAGTGGCAGGCTTTTACCAGTTATAATCAGAATAATCGTTACTATACCCTTCATGATATTCCGATTTT
>JAQIBN010000179.1 GCA_027859095.1 Spirochaetia bacterium
TCTTCGCTGAGGAGTCCAACCCTGAAGGAGAAGCTCTTAAATCTGAATTGCTAAAAAAACTCTCAATTAAAAAAATTAAGAAGGAAGAAAAAAAAGATATTAATTATAGATATCTATTAATGGATTCTTTAAAAATTCTTTCAACTGTCTCTATTCCTCTTGAGCAGGCGCTGAATAAGCTGGATTTTAATTATGCTTTCATTCAAGAAAAGACTCTCTCTTTTGGGGAAAAATTTAGACAGTGGATTACGAATTTATCTCAAAAAGAAAATTCAAAAAAGATTATTGAAATAGATCTTTTTGATGAAAGACTTTCCAATACAAAAACAATTCAATTGAACTTGATAGATTATCTTGAAAATGGAAGAAAAAAAATGAAAATTATGGCTTCACTTAGTAATAAAGTGAGTACCACAATTCGTAAACTGGAAACAGCTTCTGAAGATACTGTTTTAAAATTTATTAGTAAATCTCTGGAAGATATAGCTATAATCTCCAATAAACTTGATCCTGTGAATATCTACCTAAAAAGTGAAGCTGGAAGAGATCAGAGGAAAGAATTAAAGGGTGTTAAAATAGAGACTAACTCTATTAAAAATATTCTTGTTAAAACAAATCGAAAAAGACACGATTATATTTCAAGAATGGATGAGATTGAGCAAATGAAAAAACTAGGTGTAATGTAGATAGTTTATATTACAATTCTACTTTATATTTTCCCAGAACCCTTAGGTCTTCCGAAAATTCCCCTAATTTATCTAAAGCATTCTCAAATGCTTCATTGTTACCTGGAATATCCACAGATAGAAAAAACATATACTGCCATGGTTTTCCCTGAATAGGTCTGGATTCAAGTTTATTCATATTGATTCCACTATCTGCTAAAACCTTCAGGCAGCTGAACAATGCTCCGGGCTGGTCGGGAGTCGAAAAAACAAATGCTGCTCTATTGGGGGTTTCATACTCTGCTCTATCGATTCTGGTAATAATAAAAAATTTGGTATAGTTCCTTGGATTTGTTTCGATACTTTCTTTTAGTATTTCCATACCATATACACTTGCTGCTTCTTCCCCGGCAATAGCAGCACATGAAGAATCATTTAATTTAGAAAGGTGTTCTACAGCTCCAGCTGTATCATAGAAGGGGATACCCTCCATATTCTCATGTTTTTCAATAAAATCTGCACATTGTGCCAGGCCCTGAGGGTGGGAGTATATCTTTTTTATGTTCCCAAGAGATGATCCTGGTAGTCCAATAAGGTTATGAACTATTCTAAGTTTATATTCACCTACTACTGCAATATCAGGATATCTAAGGAGTAAATCAATATTTTCATTTATTGTACCTGCTAACGAGTTTTCTATAGGGATTACTCCAAAAGAGACTGTTCCCTGAAGAACTGATTCAAAAACGTCTCTAAATTCAGGTTGTGGTGTTGCATTTACTTCATCTCCAAAGTATCTGTGTATAGCTTTTTCACTGTAAGCACCTCTGACCCCCTGAAATGATATATTTCTTTCACTATTGTTAGATGCATTATCTATTGTTCTTACAGTTATAGGTCTGTTAGCAGGTATTCGTTCAATTTCTTTTCCAACAACTGGAGAAAGAGCCTGAATATCTCTCATTAGTTTTTCAAACTCTTCGGGATATAATGATTGGGGTCCATCAGACATTGCATTATCTGGGTCTGGATGAACTTCTACAATCAGACCATCGGCCCCTGCTGCAATAGCTGCAAGTGCCATAGGAGGTACTTTTGCTCTTAATCCTGTCGCATGACTGGGGTCTACAATAATTGGAAGATGGCTAAGTTTTTGAATAACAGGAATGGCGGAAAGATCCAAAGTATTACGAGTGTAAGTTTCAAAGGTCCTTATACCCCGTTCACAAAGGATTATATTATCTGAACCATGGGCCATAAGATATTCTGCAGCCATGAGCCATTCTTCAATAGTTGCAGAGAGGCCTCTTTTTAATACAACAGGCATTCCCATTTTACCAACAGATTTAAGAAGCTCAAAATTCTGCATATTTCTGGCACCAATCTGATATACATCCACATAATCTTTCATCATTTCTACATATTGTGTCCCCACAATTTCAGAAACAACTGGAAGGCCTACAGATTCCCCTGCATCTTTAAGTATTTTGAGTCCTTCTTCACCCATCCCCTGAAAAGAATATGGTGATGTCCTTGGTTTGAAAGCTCCGCCTCTGAGCATTACTGCACCAGATTCCCTAACGGCAAGTGCCGCTTTAAACATCTGTTCTTTTGATTCAACAGCACATGGGCCGGCAATAACAGCTACTCTGTTGCCACCTATTTTTACTCTGCCTATATTTACAATTGTATTTTCTTTTTTTAGTTCTCTGGATGCAAGCTTATATGGTTTTGAAATTGGAATTACTCTATTAACACCTGATAAAATTTCGACTTGTCTTAAGTCTATACTGATATTTCCAACAGCACCAAATATGGTTTCCTGGTCTCCGATTATCTCACGTACCTTAAAACCCTTTTCTGCCAGAAAATTTCTAAGATATTCTTTGTCACGCAGGTTTATATCATTCTTTAAAATTATTATCATAGAGACAAGCTATTTATAAATTCTCTGAGTGTCAAGGGAACAATTCATCTTATATATGAGGTCAATTTATATGCTTCTAATTATTAATATTACAATCCAGTGGTATTAAGTACATATCTTACAGAATATATTTCATTCCCGGAACTTATTACACTTCGATCTGTTACCATGGTGTCCATTATAAAAGTTTCAATTTCTTGTCTATAATCAATAATCTTTGAAATATAATCCAATGTCATTTTAGGAGTACCGCTACCAGTAACTCTTCCGCTTCCTGCATTGTACATTGCCAGTCCTACAATCTCATTCCCACCTCTTTCAATAGATTTAGCAAGATATGCTAAACCGTATTTGGCATTTAATTCGGGATCAAAAAAATCTATCTCTTTTAAATTGGGAAAAGATTTGCTGTTTAGCTGGAAAAGACCTCTGTCAATAGAACTGGTATTACTGTTAACAGCATTTGGATTATAGGAACTTTCAGCAAAAGCCAGAGAAAAGGCCAGAGAAACTGGAATATTGTTATTACTGGAATTCCTGAGAATTATATCTGTAATTTTTGGAGATCCAGTTAACTTATCAAGATAGCTGACAATATTATGTCTTGTTAGTGGGTTCCTATAGATATAAAGACCCAAATCCTCAGTTTTAGAAAGCTGCACAGGGAGACCTTCATTCTTTGTTAAATTGAGTTCCGGTATTTCAAATTCAATTTTAGTACTGTTTCCTGTTCTATCATTAGAATTTTCATTTGATATAGATTGAGTACATGTCATGATAATTGGCAGCAAAAGTACCAATATAATATAATTTCTGATGGGACGCCCCCGAATAATTAATTTCTTTTACAAAAAAAAGATTTATTCATTCTTGGAGATAAAAATCAAGTATCCAAAAGACCAAAATAGAACTATTATGCTTCTTTATACCCCTATCTTGATATTTTTGAGCTTGTTCATTAGACAAATTAAAAATATAGTTATTAAGAACTTAAATATACACTGGAGATATGAAGATTTAATTATGAATAAAATACAAATAAGAAGAACCGTACTTACAGCTGTATTTACAGCTCTCATTTCTGCCGGAGCATTTGCGATACTACCAATTGGACCTGTTCCCATTGTTTTGACAACATTATTTGTTGTACTTAGTGGTTTGTTAGGTGGTTTTAGAATTGGTATATACAGTGTTGTGGTATACTTGATTCTTGGAATTCTCGGATTACCTGTTTTTGCCGGAGGAGCGGGTGGTTTTGCTGTTATAGCTGGACCTACAGGAGGATATTTAATGGGGTATCTACTGGCGGCTGCTTTTGCAGGACTAATCTTTCGTTCCTGGAATGAAAAATCCAGAACAGCTAATATCATTTTAGCATCTTTGGCTGCTCTGCTGGCAGCTGCCAGTATTTATCTCCCTGGACTTTTCTGGTTAAAAATATCCCTTGGTCTGGATTGGGGTAAAGCTCTTAGTATTGGGTTACTACCTTTTATTCCAGGAGATTTACTAAAAACAGTTGTAGTCGTTATTCTAACTATTTCTCTAAAAGAAAGATTCTCCTCTTTTTTACAAGATAAGTAAGTATGCTGGAAGTTAAAGGTTTAAGTCGTACCTATCAGAAAAACCATAAGGTCTTAAATAATATTAATATTTCATTTCCGGATGGTTCATTCACAATAATTGCAGGGCCTAATGGATCAGGTAAAACTCAATTGATGCGGCACCTGAATGGATTACTAAAACCCCAGGAAGGGGAAGTCCTTCTGGGAGGTCATTCTATACAGAAAGATCTTCTAACCGCCCGAAAAAAAGTAGGACTTGTGTTCCAGAATGCAGATAGTCAGATTGTCGGGCAGACTGTTGCTTCAGATATTGCATTTGGGCCTGAAAATCTAAAATGGTCCAGGAAAATAATCAATAAAAAGGTTCAAAAAATTCTGGAAGATCTTGGTCTTCATGATCTAAAAGATAGAAGACCACATACTCTGTCCGGAGGAGAAAAAAAGAGATCTGTTTTGGCTTCCGTATTAGTAATGGAGCCTGAAATTATTGTTTTGGATGAACCATTTATTGGTCTTGATTATCCAGGAGTCATAGATGTTCTTTCTGATATTGTAAGTCTTCATAAGGCTGGCAGGACTATAATACTTATAACTCATGATCTTGAAAAAGCTCTGGCTCATTGTGACAGGTTGATTATTATGAATAAGGGAGAGATATGCGCACAGGGGGAACCTGGTGATCTCTTTTCTGAATTGGAGGAGTTTGGAATTAGGTGCCCCTGGGGAAGAGATCGTTCACTTACGAGTATGACATGGCTGAATTATTAATATTTCATTAACAAAAAGGAAATAGTTTCCTACATTAAACTGATATATTAATAAAACTGGCAGGAATGCTCGGGTTCAGTATAATGTTAATTTCTGTAAGTTTTTTCAGGCTGATAGTTTTAGTTCCTATAATTCTTATTGTACACTATTTATCTTCAATAAAAATGAGGTCTTATATAAGAGAAGGGAGATTTTTTATTGTAATGGGATCAATTATCCTTGTTTTTAACTATCTATCAAGTGGGTCTTTAATTACTGGAATTTTACATACTTTACGTTTTTATCTAATTGTATGGATGGCACTACTTTTTACATTTACAACTGATCCTTTGTCTATTAGTTCTGGTATATATCGTTTATTTAAACCCTTTCATTTAATTAGGGTAAGAAAATTTAGTATTGTTATAGGGCTTAGTCTTACAATTTTGCCTTTGATACTGGATCAAATACTTGAGATTAAGGAAGCAATGTTGTCCCGATGTGGTATGAGCCCCTGTACACCGTTTCGTAATATGAGGAGTCTTGGAATTCCACTAATAGATGGAATTCTTATAAAGGCAGAAAATTTATCAGATGCTATGGAATCCCGTCTGTTTACAGAGGATGCGACTCCACCGGAAAAGATATCCGGAACGGGAGGGTATAAATTTATTGCAGTATTACTTTTAAGTATTGCAATAATTTTACTGGGTGAGAAATTTATTCCGTCAAATGGTATTTATGGGGTTTTAATTCAGCAATATTAATATATTTATATTCTCAAATTTTCAATTCTTTATTAATTATTCTACTGTAATAAGATATAATTACCTATGAAACTTGCAAACCTGGGTCTTGGATGCTGGGCTTTTGGTGAAGACTGGTATTGGGGAAAACAAAACCATAATGATTCAGTAAAAACTATTCATGCAGCCTTACGAGGTAATATAAAACATTTTGATACTGCCAGATCCTACAGCAATGGTCGTTCCGAACAGATTACCGGTCAGCAGCTAAAGAATAAGCGTGAAGGTGTTATTATTGCCACTAAAACCACCTGGTTACCTGCAGATAGTATAGAAAAATATATCGACATAAGCCTTAAAAGACTTTGTACTGACTGGATAGATATTCTGTATATACATTGGCCTAAACAGGGATTTGACTTTCGCCCAATGATGGCAGCACTGGAGAAATTACGATCCATTGGTAAAATAAAGTATATTGGGGTCAGTAATTTCAGCATTAGTGATATGGAATTACTAAAAGATTCAGGGGAAATAGATTACTATCAAACCGGATATTCTCTTATCTGGAGATTCCCGGAAAAAGAGATTATTCCCTTTTGTATAGATAATGGGATGAAAATTGTATCCTACAGCTCTCTTGCTCAGGGGATTCTGACAGATAAATTCGATATTAATAAAAGATTTTTACCTACGGATCCCAGAACTAAACTGGCATTTTTTTATGATGACAGCAGTAAGTATATTGAAAGCTTTCTTAGAGGGTTTAGAGATATTTCTGAAGTGGAGGAGATTAGTATGTCTAAACTAGCTCTTTACTGGTCTCTTACCAGACCATGGATGGATACAGTTCTGGTAGGTGCCAGAAACAGAAATCAGATCGAAGAGAACATTGATTCACTTAATATCCAACTGAGTCCTAAGGTTATACTAGAAATTAATGAGCTTTCTGATGAGCTTTTTAGTAAAATGCCGGTTCGGGATAATATCTTTAACCATGACCCTTCAGGAAGGATTTGATGCTGGTTCCTAAAGGGAGAAGTCTTGAATCAATTGAAATTAAGAAATCACGTTTTATTTCAAAAGGAATGTATGTTGCATCTGCGGAAGAGGCTAAAGAAATAGTTAAAGCAACCAGGAATAAGTATCCTGATTCCTCTCATGTGGTTCATGCCTTCCTTAGCGGCCCTGGCAGTGAGATATTTGGATTCAGTGATGATCGGGAACCATCGGGTACAGCTGGGAGACCTGTACTCGAAGTGCTGAAAGGTAGTGGTATTACAAATATTATTGTCCTTGTTGTTCGTTATTTTGGAGGTACAAAACTTGGTACCGGTGGGCTTGTAAAAGCCTATACTGTAGCAGCACAGAGAGCTATTGAGCATTTGGCAGTAGAGGAACTTGTTTCAAAAACATTTTTTCACATAAATCTTAGCTACGAGCTCTATGAACAAGTTAGAAAACTGCTTAAGTTTTATTCTGCAGAGATAAAAGAACCTATTTTTGACACTGGAGTTCATATTTCGGGATCTATTCCGGAGAAAAATTTAGGTGATGCAAACTATAGCATTCAGGATATATCTGCAGGGAAAGTAAAACTAATTGTGGAAAATATAAAATAAAAAATGTGATATACTTTTATTATGAGAGGCTTTTGCCATGTCTATGGTAAAAGCTCTATGAATTATGGAGGCATGTTGTGAATAAAATCATGAAACAAGTGATAAGGCTAATTATAATCATCTTAGTAACTGTACTGGTATTTTCCTGTGCCGGTACTGCTGATATTGTAGATAATGAAGAACCTCCATTAGTAGAATCAGAAGATACTGTTATAGACACTAGTCCTGTTGATGATGCTGAGGAATCGAAACCTAACATTGAAGCAGATGATGAGAGAATAGGTAGTTCAGAATTGTCAGCTTCAAAGTCAAAAAAAGAAGATAGTCTTTCAGCACCGGCAGTACTTCCTATGGAAAGCTTAAAAAGTGTGGATATATCTTCTTCAGGTGAGGAGGAAGTAACTTTCTATGAGGAAGATCCCTCGGTGCGTGGTACTGCTCCTACAGCTGTTTCGGGAAGAACTGTGTCACCTGCTCCTTCAGAATCTGGCCTCAAAGCAGGCTATTCTGATGACAACAGACAGTTTAACTATTTTGTAAAATTCCTGGAAGATTATAAAGATGTATCTCACTTGCCACTGGATATAAGTGAACGTATTATTATCACTTTGAAGGATAGCGAGGGTAAAAGCATTCCTAATGCCCTGATTCAAATAAAATCCGGGGGAAATATTCTAAAAAACGGTGTTACCCTGGCAGATGGTAGTTTTAGATTTTTTCCTTCTTTGTATAGTAAAGATCTACAGAATTTTGAGATACTCGTTAAGGATCCTGCTAGCGGTAAAAAAACAGGTGATCAGTTTACAAGAGATGGAAGAAGACAGATAGATCTTACCATTGGGACAAGCAGACAGCTTGAAGATCAAATACCACTGGATATACTCTTTATTCTGGATACAACAGGAAGTATGGGTGAGGAAATTGAAAGACTTAAGGCCACTATCCAATTAATTCATCTTAATTTAAGCAGTCTCTCTACAAAACCACTGTTGCGTTTTGGGCTTGTTCTTTATAAGGATGATGGTGGTGAAGAGTATAGAACCCAAATAGTTCATCTAACTGATAATTTAGATGAGTTTCAGAGTAAACTGAATTTGGTAGAAGCATATGGTGGAGGAGATACACCGGAAGATCTTCAGGCAGCCCTGGAAGATTCCATGAAGGAGATAAAGTGGAATACCGACGGGATACGTCTTGCTTACATAATTACTGATGCACCTCCTCATCTGGATTATGGCCAGGGATATGACTATACGAAGGCATCAATAGAGGCAAAAGAGAGAGGAATCAAGATTCACAGTGTTGGGACCGGTGGGTTGCCCCTGGATGGTGAATATATTCTTAGACAGATTTCACAGTTCACTTCCGGACGATACATTTTTCTTACCTATGGTGAGGGTGGGGAATCAGAGGGTGGAGCTGCTGGTAGTGTTAGCCATCATACTGGTGCAAATTTTCAAACCGATAAACTGGAAGCAATAATAATACGGTTTGCCAGGGAGGAGCTTGCTAACCTTTCGGATAAGCCTCTTGATTTAGATGATCCCTTCTTTGAAGCTAATAAAATTGAGACTGAACAAAAAGAAGAGACCCTTGATACCCTTTTTAATATGGCAATGGAGCAGTTAAGGGATTACTCCTCATATACTGTAGACTCTAAGACCAAAGCAGCTGTAGTCCCTTTCAGTTACAATCCCAATGACCTTAGTCTTGATTCAGAGTATTTTACAGAAAGACTGATTTTATCTTCCGAAGCTGCAGATATTTTTAAACTGGTAGAAAGAAAGGATATTCAGAAGATTCTGGAAGAACAAAATCTCCAGTTATCTGGAATAACTGAGGGTGAAGATGCAATTACAATAGGTCAGATTCTTAATGCGGATGTTCTTATTACTGGGAATTTATTTAAAAAGGAAAGTGCTTTTGAACTTTTTCTAAGGTTAGTCAGGGTGGAGACTGGAGAGATATTGAGTGTTACCAGATCTGTAATTGATGGGAAGCTGGGGATTAGGTGACAATACTCGGGGCTTTTAACTATCTAGAAAATTCTATATATACAATAGTTGAGAAACTCCCGAACCGGTATCGTATGAAAATAGGTTCCTTGGTAACTGACATTATTGCCGGTGTAAAGCGGAGATTACAACCGCTCTGGCTTTGACCAGTGCTACAAAGCGGGGGGATTTGCCTTAAGAAGTGCCCGGACAATCTGTTTGCTGAGTTCTTCCGGGCAGATAAGCTCCAGTCGGTACTCATCAACTGTTTCCAGTTTATTCGCTTCTCCCAGAAAAGGTGAAATCTGCTGCATAATAAATAACAGGATACTTTAGTAAATTATATAGTAATTCTATAGTAAAAACTGATTATAATTGGAAGAAATAATACTCTCCACTGTACTGATGTAATTAATAAACAAAAAATTAAAGGATAATAAGATGAGTTCAAAATTGCTGATTTCGCCCATGACTCTTGGTTCACTGAAGTTAAAGAACAGGATAGTAATGCCTCCTATGGTTATATGGCAGTCTGATGAATCCGCTGAGGTTAAAAATGCTCATCTTGAGCACTACAATGACCGGAGCGGCCCGGGATTGATGATTGTGGAAGCTACAACAGTAGCACAAGAGGGAAGACTGGCTTCCACCCAGTTGGGTATATTTGATGACCGCCATATTCCGGGTTTGAAAAAGCTTGCCCTTGTAATTCAAAAAACCGGTGCAGTCTCCGGTATACAGATTCATCATGCAGGGGGGAAAGCTTCCCTTGAGACTAACTATGGCTTAATGCCTTTAGTTCCATCAAGGGAAGGTGTTCCGGGTGAAAAGGAATGCCGGGAACTCACTGTAGTTGATATTAAACGGATTATAAGAGATTTTGCAGCTGGTGCTGAAAGGGCTGTAGCCGCGGGCTTTGAAATCATCGAACTTCATGGAGCCCATGGATACCTCGGTTCCCAATTCCTATCTCCCAAAACTAATCTGCGAAAGGATGAATATGGAGGCTCCCTTGAAAACCGTCAGCGATTCATTCTAGAGGTGTACAAAGCAGTTACAAAGGTCGTTGGGTCAAGAGCCCAGGTTTATTTTCGTCTCGGAGTGGCTGATAAAGATGGGCTGAACCTGGAGGAGGGCATTGATACCGTCAAACAGCTGGAATCCCTGGGTATGAAATTGGTGAATGTCTCCTGCGGTATTGGTTTCCCGGAAGGCATCGCTGCTCCAGAGAGTCCCTATTCCGATTTAATGCATCTGGCCATAGAGGTAAAGAAACATACATCCATGACTGTGATTGGTGTTGGAGGAGTTATTGCTCCTGAAATGGCGGAGAGTCTTGTAGAAAGCGGTGGTATTGATCTTGTTGCAGCAGGAAAGGCTCATCTGGCAGATCCCCAATGGACCCAAAAAATAGTGACAGAGCGTGTTGATGAGATTGATACATGTCTGCAATGCGGTCCTTGCAGATGGTTTAAGGATCCCTCCAAATGCCCGGTAGGAATAAAGCGGAGAAAAAATGCAGGTAAATTGAAAAAATTAGTATAAGCAGCATCACAGAGAATTTCTGTTCAAATAAAGTTTTTTTTAAGATGGAGAGAGTTATGAAAGAATTACAGGATAAAAAAGCATTCATTTGCGACATGGATGGAGTTATTTATCATGGAAATAGATTACTGCCTGGAGTGATAGATTTTGTAGAGTGGCTTCAGAAGGAGAATAAGAAATTTTTATTTCTAACGAACAGCAGTTCACGAACTCTACGGGAGTTGAGTGAAAAGCTTGCACGAATGGGATTGTGTGTTGATGAAAGCCATTTTTATACGAGTGCCCGTGCAACTGCAATTTTCCTCGCTGCCCAGAAGCCCCGGGGAAGTGCCTATGTAATAGGTGATGCTGGAATTATTAATGCTCTTTATGATGAAGGATATTCAATTAATGATACAAACCCTGATTATGTTGTGGTTAGCGAGAGTGCCAATTATGATTATGCGCGTCTCTGCCATGCTGTGAAACTGGTGTTTGGAGGTTCAAAACTGATTGGAACAAATCCTGACCTGACAGGTCCTGTGGAGGATGGGATTGTTCCTGCCACAGGAGCACTGATGGCTCCTATTGAACTGACTACCGGGGCAAAGGCCTATTACATAGGTAAACCTAATCCGCTGATGATGCGTAATGCTCTAAAAAAGCTTGAATGTAATCGTGAGGATACTGTGATTGTGGGAGATAGGATGGATACTGACATTCTTGCCGGTGTGGAGGCTGAGATAACTACTGCTCTTGTTCTGACAGGAGTCACAAAACGTGAAGATTTAAAGAATTATGCATATCAACCTGATTATATCTTTGAAGGGGTGGGTGACATTGTTTCTGGAGCGTAGTACCCCTCTTGAATCCCCCCCCCCTCTCTATGTCTTTTGGTGCAAGTTTCTAGACTTTGAGCAGTTTTTTAACGTATCTGCATAAGGCCGTTTTATAAGCGGTCCGAACTCCTGATAATATTGCTTCTTTTGTACTTTATTTCTGTTTTGGAAACCAATAAATGTATTCTTCAAGTGATTGTTATTTCAAATCATCCAATGTAGAAACATTAACAAGATGATAGGCTGGAGTCTCATATGGATGAGATTTAAGCAGTGCCTTTGCTACAGATTTTATATCTTTATCACGGCAGACACATTCCAGACGATACTCATCGACTTTTTCCAGATTATTAATCTTTCCCAAAAAAGGAGAAGATCCGGCTTCTGGTTTAAATTGGCCCTTTCCTTTTACCTGCCAGGAGCAGCTGCTATAGTTTCCAATTTTTCCTGCTCCGGCTGTAAATAAAGCTGTCTTTACACTTTCCAGGCTGTCTTCCGGAATGTAAGTAACTAGCAGATACATCTTCGCCTCCGATTGTCAATTTAGGTCTATGATAGTAAAATAAGCAAATGATAACAATAATAACAGGTGCCAGAGGTGTTGGAAAGACTACGATGCTTCTAAAATTAGTAGAAGAAATAAAAAATACAGAAATATCCCCTTCAGGTATAATGACTCCAGCACTCTATAATGAGGATAATGATAAGGTTGGTTTTTACGTCTTAAATGTGGCTAATGGTGAACAATGGGAGCTGGGTAGAAGTGATAAACCTCTGGATGGACCCTCCTATGTATCTTTTTCTTTCAATGGAAGGGGTTTTATCAGAGCAAATAAAATTCTTAAAAAGGTATTAACCGAAGGTTCGACAGATGTGTTTCTGGATGAAGTTGGTCCTCTTGAACTAGAAAAGGGGTATGGATTTTTTCCTATCCTTTCTTTAATAAGCAATTTCGATCTAAACCATAATCTATATATTGTTATTCGACCTGAGCTGATAGATGAGTTTGTCAAACAATTTATCCCGGAGAGAGAATATAAAGTTATTAGAATAACTCTTGAGAACCGGGATGATTTTAATATGTTTAAGAAAATGTATTGACATCAGGCGACAAGATTAGTAGTATTAATTATGCTCTTTGAATATAGTGTAGATAAAAACAACTGGCTGAAAGAAAATAGAGGTATCTCCTTTGAAACAGTGATTACCTATGTTATGGAAAATAAAATTATAGATATTATAAATAATCCGACCAGAGAAAATCAGTTTATGTATATCTTTAAATATGAGGATTTAATTCATGTCTGTCCTTTTGTCAGTAATGAGGATAGAATTTTCTTAAAAACAATTTTCCCTAATAGGAAAATAGCCAAACTTTACGAGGAGGATGAAAAATGAGTATATACACTCCTGCAGATATTGAAGAAAAGGAATTGATGGAGGAAATAGAACGGGGAGAATGGATTCCTGTTTCTCCGAAAAAAAGAATTGAACTACTGGAACTTTCAAAAAAAGCAGCTATTGAATCGCAAAAAAAAGTGAGTCGAATGAATATTAGACTCACAGAAAATGATATGTTAAAACTAAAAGTAAAAGCAATGGAACGAGGTCTGCCCTATCAGACCCTTGTAACAGAGCTGATACACGAATATGTTGCAAAACGGTAGGGGCAAAAAATCTTTTGACCCTACTGTTTTGAATACTCAATAGCAATCTGTGCAGCCAGTCTTACGTTGTTATAAACAAGCTCTTTGTTTGCAAAAAGGGATTTGTCTCCTGTTTTAGTATGAAGTCTTGCCAATACGTAAGGAGTAATTCCTTTTCCCTTTACTCCCTCTCTTTCAGCAGACTCAACAGCCTCATCTATAACAGCAGAAATATATTCATTATCCATCTCAAACTTGACCGGAATAGGATTGGCAATTACCATTCCACCCTTTAGGCCAAGATCCCATTTTACTTTTAAAGCCCTTGCTATTTCAGCAGGCTCATCCACACGGTAATCAACCTTATACCCGCTTTCACGTATGTAGAATGCAGGAAAATTTTCTGTACCATATCCAATAACTGGAACCCCATGTGTCTCCAGATATTCCAGAGTAAGACCTATATCCAATATTGATTTAGCTCCTGCACACACAACCCCCACATTTGTTCCTGCCAGCTCCTGGAGATCTGCTGAAACATCCATTGTGGTTTGTCCATTTCTGTGTACACCTCCAATCCCTCCGGTAGCAAAAACTCTTATACCAGCAAGATCTGCACAAAGCATTGTTGTTGCTACAGTTGTTGCTCCGTCTATACCCTTGCTAAGAATCATAGCCATATCCCGTCGACTGGCCTTGGTAATCCCTGAATCTTTTCCCATATGATCAAGATCACTTTCTGTCAGGCCAATTTTAATCCTGCCGTTTATTATTGCAATAGTTGCAGGGATACCACCGGCTTCCCTGATAATTTCTTCAGATCGTTTTGCACTTACAATATTTTCAGGGTATGGCATACCATGGGAAATTATTGTTGATTCCAGTGCTACAATTGGATTACTTTCAGCCAGTGCATCTTTTACTTCGTCCTTTATATCAAGGTAATCATTAATCATTAGAATAACTCTCCTGTAATTTGTTCAATATATTTAAAATTTATTTTTGGATTTACTGTTTCCTCTCCTGCCAGTGCTGCCATAGATACTCCGGTGGCAAAATGGATTATTTTTCCTGGATTATAACCATTAAGAGTTCCAAATACCAGGCCTGCCATAAAGGCATCCCCTGCACCTGTTGCATTTTTTATTGTTGTTTTATTAGGTTTATAAATAATTAAATTTTTGGAATCCTTATAAAAAACACCATCCTCACCAAGGGTAATATAAACTCTTTTTACTCCCTTATTCATGAACCATTCTGATATTTTTTCCAGACCTGATCTACCTTCTATTTTAGTATCTGATAGAAATTCAGCTTCAAGTTTATTCATTTTAAGGGTATGAACTTTACCAATAAGTGGTTTCAAGGCCTTTGCTTTTCCTACTGAAACAGGATCAACATAGATAGGTTTATCACTGTAATTATTTAGAATATACTCCATGACTTCTATAGAAAGGCAGGTATCAAATACAATAGCAGAGGAATTTTTGAATACTTCATCCCTACCTTGTAAAAACTCAATATTGATATTATCTGAGATTGTCATATCTGATAATGCAAGAGCCATGTCCCTTGAATTATCCATAATTGCCAGGTAGACAGAAGAGACTGCTCCAGGCACTATGATAGAATACTCTGTACCTATGTTGCAGGATCTACAGCTTTCCTGAATGAGTGAGCCATTGGGATCATCTCCGAGGGCGGATATTAACTCTGTTTTTATTCCCAGCCTGCTTAGATTTTCGGCAATGTTTCTGCTGACTCCACCTGGACAACATTCAATTTTTCCAGGATTCGAGTCTCTGTTAATTATTTGGTTAGTTGAAAATCCCTGTATATCAACATTTGCTGCGCCTATAAGTGCGACGTATTTATCAATCATTGGGTATTTATAGCACAGATTGATTGTCTTTTCCAGATATACAGATTGTATAAACAACAGGTGGAAGGCTGAAGGCTATTAGGGCAGTCATCTTTATTCTATCTTCCCTAACAGCTAGTAACCTATCAACCTTCTTCTTTTCCTTCCTAACAGCCGACAGCCTAATAGTCTTTATCCCTTCCTCAATGCCAAATAACAATTTTTTTCCCTTCATAATCTGCTATCCTTACTCTAACTCCATAAATTCGACTAAGAGATTCGCTTGTTAAAATTTTTTCAGTAGTTCCATGTTCAATATTATTGTCATTCCCCATAAGAATAAGGTAACTGCTTAGTGAAGCGGCTACTTCAGGCTCATGGCTTGTAAATAGTATTGTCACCCCTTCTTTTTTTAGAGATCGCAGAACTTCAATTAACCTTAGTTTATTACCAAGATCCAGATTACTCATTGGTTCATCAAGGAGTAGAATCTTTGGTTCCTGAGCCAGGGATCTTGCAACCAGAACCAACTGTTTTTCTCCTCCGCTTAAGTGAGTAACAGGTCTGTCTGACAGGTTTTCAAGGCCAACCTTTTTAAGGGCAGTAATTGCAGCTTCGTAATCTTTTTCCCCCGGACTTTCCAGAGAGTGAAGATGAGGAGTTCTTCCAAGGAGTACATATTCAAGGAGTGAGTATTCAAAAGTGATATGTTCATCCTGAGGGACAAGTCCCAGTAGTCTGCCCATTTCTCTTCTGGTATAATTCCCTTGTTTTTTTCCGTCCAGATAGATGTATCCATTATCAGCTTTTATCCATCCAAGAATTAAGTGTAAGAGTGTTGTCTTTCCAATACCGTTTGGCCCCAGAATAGCAGTAATTTCTCCCTTCTGAATTTCCAAAGATAAGGTTCGTAGAACATGATTGTTTTCAGAATTGTAGGTAAAACTTATGTTCTCTAGATTAATCAAAGGATTTTTCATTTTTGTATCCTGATATTTCTGTTTAAGAGTAATATTATAAAAGCTCCTGCTCCTATCATTGAAGTAAAAATACCCAGGGGAATCTCTCCTGCAAATATTGTTCTAGCGAGGGTGTCGCAGAAAATGGTGAATATCCCACCAAGTAGCATTGCTGCGGGCAAACTGTGTCTTGTATCTGCTCTGAATAATCGTCTGGATATATGGGGAACAATTAGTCCTACCCAATTTACTATACCGCTAACCGAGATAACAGCAGCGGTTGCAACTGTTGCACTTATAAGAAAGATAAGCCTTGCTGTTCCAGGTGAAATACCCAGAGAAAAAGCTGTTTCATCATCAAGGCTTAATACGTTTAATCTCCATCGCATTAAAAACACTATCGACATTGCTATTATTGTAACTGGCAGGATGGTAAGTAATTCTCTCCATGTAATACTCCATAGTCCACCAAGAAGCCAGAATGTTATTTCAGGGAGCTGACTCATTGGGTCTGCAGCATACTTCATAATTCCTACACCTGCAGAGAATAGGGCAGAAACAGCAATGCCCGAAAGGATTAATCTTAATACCCATCCCCCAAAGCGGACTCTTCTGGCAATATAGTAAGAAAATCCCAGTCCTGCTACAGCGAAAAATGCTGCAGTTCCCTGAATAACCCAGGCGGAGCTGCCCAAAAAAATAATTGCAAAAGCCGCACCAAATGCTGCACCCTGGGAAACGCCAAGAAAACCAGGTTCTACTAAGGGATTTGAAAAAATCATCTGGAAAACCATTCCCGAACCGGCCAGGGACACCCCTAAGAGGAGTGATGTAAGAAGCCTTGGAAGCCTTAGGTTAAAAACTAACTTCCATGCCAGGGGATCAGTAAAAAGTATTCGGGGATCCATCAATCCTTTTGCAGGATATCTGCCAATAAACAAAGCTATTACAAATATGATCAAAAGAATAAAGGACAGGATTAGAATCCTGCCCTTTGCCGGAGGAGCTGAGTTAGTTTTTAGATTAGACATTCTACCAACCGAGTCTGCTTAGAATCTCGTTTTCATATTGTTCATCAGTCAAATAATAGAGATCCTTGAAAAAACTCCGTGTCATTTCTTCTATATTTAGATCGGAAAATAGTTCCGGGTGGATCTGTTTTGCAAGCCATTTAAGCCCCAATATCCATCGACTGTCCGGTTGATCCCAGCTATAGAAATCTACAGGAAATGCTTTTAATTTGTTATCTTTTACAGCTTTAAGTTCTTGCCATTCAGGTGAATTCTCCATTGATTCAAGTACTACTTTAATGTCTTCCTTGTAGGCAACAACATAGATCTGATCCGGGTTCCAGGCAGCAATTTGTTCCAGATTTACCTTACTCCAACCCCCTCCAGGATGAATATCTGTCCAAACAGGATTCCCACCGGCCATTTCTACCATTCTTGTCTGTATCCAGCTTTCAGGGGGAATATTAAAAGCTGCAATTCCATCTCTTGTTGTGTGATAAATAAATAGAATGTCTGGCTTCTCTGTCACTGTCTTTGTGCGTTCAATTATAAAGTTACTTTCTTCCAGATAGTATTGAATTAATTCAGCTGCTCTTTCAGGATTTCCAAATACTTTGCCCAGCATTCTTATATCTTTTTCATAAGCTTCGGGTGTTTCAAGATTTAAGTAGAGTATTGGAATATCAAGTTGACTTAACGGATCTCCAAGGCTTTTTTTAAGAAAATTTTTCATTATTACCAGATCAGGTGTGGTAACTGCGACCTGTTCCGGCCCTACAGTATGTTCAAGATATACTTTTGTATCGTAATTTGAATCCAGTATTCTTACAAAGTCACCATTTAGCTGGTTTGTCTTTCCAACTCCGACTATTCTCATCGATGCTTCGGGAAACATATAGAGAACATCTGCAACCATATTTGAGGCCTTACCTACAAATGTAATTCTTTCCGGAATTTTCTCCAGAGTTGTAGTATTTCCCGTTGTGTCTTCTATTATTAGATTTGGCTCTACCTCCGGGGTTCCAGCTGCTGTTAGAAGAGCGGGAAGTATGCTAATAAGCATAATTAAATATATTAGTTTTTTCATTAAAAATCTCCTTAGGTCGCATAGGCGAGCAGCTTTGGATGCATAGCCGAGCAGGAAGCTTGCTTCCGACCAGGCAACGGAGTTGTGACCAGCCATTGTATTTATAGATGTATAATGGATGATATACTCAAAAAAATCTCAGGTCAACAGTTCCTTCGATTACTTCGATCCATTTTGCTGGGACAAAACACTCAGCAACCGAAGTGGACTGGATATTTGGGAAAACCACGAAGTAACCGATGTTTTTTATAATTTCAGTGATATATTACCTGAGGCAACCCCATGGAGGTTTTATGAAAAAAATATCATTAATATCGATTCTTGTTATAACACTTTTTCTACTTAATACTGTATTCCTGATGGCTGGAGGTAAAAAGGATTTAGGGGAAGATATGGGAAAAGAATATCCCTTTACCACTAAAACACTAATTCAGATAGTAATTGATAGCTTTTTCTATCCCTGTTATCATGTATCCTTGAATCATCAGGATAGGATTATAATAGCATGATAAAAATGACAGTTTTTGTGGGTAACCCCGGGAAAGAGTATGAAAAAACCAGACATAATATTGGATGGATGGTTTTGGATGCTCTCGCCGGCTCAGTTGGGCTTAACTGGAAAAAGAAGTTTAACGGCCAATGGACCGACTATTCTGTAGGTTCCAATAAAATCATCTTTCTAAAACCTGAAACATTTGTTAATAATACCGGCAAGAGCGCACAGGCAGCGGCACACTTTTTTAAGATAAAACCTGAGGAGATTATCTTAGTTCATGATGATCTGGAGCTTGATTTCGAAAAAATTGTATTAAAAAAGGGTGGGGGAACTGGCGGCCATAATGGCCTCAGATCCATGAATCAGCATCTGGGAACAAGCGAATACTATCGACTGCGCCTTGGTATTTCCAGACCTGTTCACGGCAGTGTCAGCTCTCATGTTCTTGGTAGATTTAGTCCTGATGAAGAGATTGGATTGCAAACTTTTGTACCGAGGGCTGTTGAAGTATTCGAGGATATTCTTCGGATTACATTGGATACCGCTATTACTAAATATGGGATCGGTAAATAATTGTATTATCAACGTAAGTTGATTGCTTGTGATAATTCAGTTTAGGTAGTATATTAGTAGTATGAAAGTCAAGACATCAATCACACTATCTAATGAGGTAATGGAAACTATTGATCAGTATATTGGTGAATATAGAAGCCGATCGGAGTTTTTGGAAACTGCTGCACGTACATATATTGCTCAATTGGTTCGAAAAGAGGTTGAGAGACGGGATCTGGAGATTCTCAACCGGAAAGCTGATTTACTGAACCTCGAGGCAGAGGAAGTGCTTACCTTTCAGCTTCCTATATGAGACGCGGTGAGTTTTACAAGGTTAAGAGACCATCTTCTTTAGATCCAAAAAAAATCAGGGTGTTTATAATAGTGAGTCGTCAGATTCTTATCGATTCCCGGTTTTCGACAGTTATTTGTGCGCCGGTCTATACAGCCTATGATGGCCTCTCAACACAACTTGAAGTTGGAATTGAGGAAGGGCTAAAGCATGACAGCAGTATTCATTGTGATGAGCTTGTAAGTATCCCAAAACAAATGTTGACTGACTATGTTGGGAATCTTTCTCCTGATAAACTGCTAATACTTGCAGAGGCTCTTAAAATTGCTTTGCATTTGTATGATGAATAAAATTGAGAATTACAGAAAGAATGGGTTTTGGAAATAAACTGACTGACGACTTGATTTATGCATTATGGGAACAAAAGAATGAATTATGAACTACCTGAATACAATGGAATAGAAATAGCAAATGAAGATTTTACAAAACAGGATTTATCCGGGAAAGTATTCTATAACTGTGATTTTAGGGGATGTAATTTTACACAAGCGATCTTAAGCAGTTCAGACTTTGAAAGCTGCTCCTTTATTGACTGTAATTTTACAAATCCAATAATTGTGCAAACAAAATTTATTGATGTTAAATATGAAAAATGTAAACTAATGGGTCTTAACTTCTATTTATGTAGTCAGTTTGCATTTGATGTTACATTTGATGAATGCTTAATTAGTAATTGTAATTTTGGTCAGATGAAAATGAAAAGTTCTAAATTTACAAAATGTGAAATAATAGAAAGCTATTTTCAGGATACTTTTTTGGAAGGGGCGACCTTTGAGGGATCTAATTTTAAAGGTACTCTATTTCATAATACTAATCTCGAAAAAGCCTCTTTTTGCAATGCAAGTGGTTATAATATCGATCCAACAGTAAACAGAATACGGAAGGCAAAATTTACAGTACCGGATGTATTGAATCTGCTGAACACTTTTAATATTGAGATTAAGAGTTAGGATTCGTATGGAGGTGGTGGGAATCGAACCCATGACCTCGTGACTGCCAGTCACGCACTCTAGCCAACTGAGCTACACCCCCGGACGTGTGTTAGGATACTGGCAGAGTATTGATCTGTCAAGAGTGATTTTTTTAATGTTATAAATTAGAATAACTTCTATTTTAATACAGGGAGTTTCATAGAATAGATTGTTCGATTCTGGAATCTCTCACCAGTATAAAAATAATCAAGAAGGCCTGGAGGAATATCCTCTTTTACTCTTCCTGTTAAATAAAAGTTTCCAGGTTCTGCATATTGCTGTCCAAAATGAAATATAAAATTTACCGAATCAGATATTATGTTTCCTGTATTTCCACTAGTAAGATATTTAGTATTTCCAATATCCATTGCCATTTTATAAGTTAGTATTGTGTTATAGGTATATTCTTCTGCACTGAAAATTATTCTGTTCAACACCAGTTTTATACATTCAATTATTATAGGAGTACAGGAGCCTTCATAAGGAAATAGTACAAGACCTCCAAAATCTGTTTTCATCCACATTCTTCCATTTAGAGGTCTAATTATTCTAGTAATATGGCTATAAAAGAAATTCATAACCTCTTCAATATGTGCTTTCCCAGATTTTGTGGCCCATTCAGAAAGAATATCAATTTCGATATGCAGCATACAAAATGTATATTCATTTCCTACCTGTATATTGTCCCAATTATGTCCTGAACGCATTATGGGTATATCGTTAAAAATATGAGAGTCCGATATTTGCTCTTCTATATCTTCTATTGAATAAAAATTGGTAGCATTTTTTATTCTGACTGCCGTCGCTTCACCAGTAAGTAAAGATTTTCCAATATAATCTGAGGCTCCTTTGTGAAAGAGTTCTGCAGAATCAGTTATACTATCTTTAGGATCTATAATTCCAAAATTAAATCTTCTTTGTCGTATAATATAGTTAATTATTTTTTTTTGTTCGGAAGCTTCAAAACTACTTATATCAATATATACAAAAATATTCTGATTTGTATTTCGCAGGATTGATTTATAGTTGTTAGGATTATAGATAACAATAGAAAAAGAGTTAGTATTTCTGATTTTTTTAAAATAGGAGAGTACTTTATTATTTTTAGAAAAAAGATAGATATCAATCACTTTTCCCACTCCAGATTATATCTATAAAACTTAGACGTACTACTTGATCCCAGGGGTATAAATTGATTTGAAATAAATCCATCCAGCATCATTCTTACTGGATAGCTTATACATATACTTTTTCCCTTACTATGCTTTTTTTCCATTTCACTAATAGTTTTCATAATGCCCATTTTTTTGAAATAGCTGATTTTATCTGTATATTCACAAATCCCTGAATGTACAGAAATCCTTATTTGTAATGGTTCTGTAAGTTTACATATAGTTCTGTTATATAAAAAAAGATTGTTTGCAATTTCCATTGCAGCTAATGTTGCAGCTTCATTTTTATTCCCAAAAAAGAAAGCAATTACTCCTCCATCACCTTCCCAGAGCCAAAATCTCCCGTTACGTTTATCTATAGCATTTTGAACAATAAACTTGAGTTCTGTATATGTGGTTTCAACAATTTCTTTAGAATATTTTTGAACAATTTTAGTATTTCCAATTATATCAATAGAAAGAAAAGCCATAGAATAGGATTCTTCATCCTGCAAGGCTCCCCAGTTTCTGGTTTTTTGGATTTTGGGATTTTCTACAAAAATTTGATCATCTGAATCAAATAGATACCCATTATTATAAATTTCCTTAATGATATCATTTAAATAGGATATAGGGATTTTTTTCCCCATAAATCCTTCCTGATCCATATGAATTAGGTTCTGAATAAGTTGAAAGTATAAATTTGATTCTATAATATCTCCAACAATTTGTTTTGCTGCATCTATACTAGGGATAGCAAAGCTTTCTGGAAACCCTGACTGTTTCTGGAGATCATAGCCAGGAATTATTCGTTTTGCGAGATGACGCATATCCCTAACATCCATAGATTCTATTAGCGCTCTTGCACTTATATTTACAAGATTGCGGGTAAATTGCACTTTTTGCCTCTTGGTTTACTTTATAACTTATTGAATTCTTCTATGATAAGCCTTCATTGTCAAGCAAAATAATTGTAGATATTAAAAATTAACTTTTATTTCGCCTAATTAATGTATAATAAAGGGAATTGAATGAATACTAGGAGAAAAAGGATTATCATAAAATGTATATTGGTGAAATTACTAAGGTACTATCTAAAAATAAATGAAGTATATAGAATAAATCTTAAAAAATAATCTCAACAACCAAAATACTTTTTTTGTATTTCCTTCTGAGCTTGTGGCAACATTTTGGATGCGAAAAAGTTTGATGTTAGGGAAAGGTGCAGTTTTATCCAGGCGGTTCCTAAGTTGGGATAAATTTAAGGAAAAAACATTTTCTCTAAATATGGATTTTTCTCCGGCAAATAGCCATATACGTACTCTTTTTGCATCCTCTCTGCTTGAAAAAAATAAAATAAAAGGGAGCACCTTTAAAGGTCTGATTAACCCGGAACACTCTTCAGGATCATCTTCATATCTTTCCGTTATCACTTCAATTTTAACAGAAGTAAAAAGCTTTAGAGAAAATAGTGAATTAAAAGATATTATCCTTGGACCTGGTGTCAGGCAGGATCTTGATTTTTTATACAGTACCTACACTCGTTTTTTGGAAGAAAGAGAGTTATTTGAGCCTTCTTGGGTTAGGCCCGAGATTAAAGATATTGGTGAAGAATATATTCTTTTTTTTCCGGAGGTAATAGAGGACTATAAAGAGTTTGCTCTTGATATTGAAAAATCTGCAGTTATAAGAATAGTTCCCATTGAAAATAATGACCTAAATGAAATAAAACATTTTAGTTCATCTACACTTGAATTAAAGTTCCTTCTTGGAAAGATTGGTTCTCTCATGGATAAGGGGATAAGAGTTCAGGATATAGCTATTACTCTTCCTAATATGGATAATTGGCGTTTGGATCTGGAATCTGAGGCAAACTTACGATCCATTCCTCTTGATTTTAGACAGGGGAAAACTCTTTCAGAATATCCTGGTGCACGTCTTTTTATAAATCTTCTAAATTGTGAAAAATCAGGTTTTAGTATTTTATCTATGAAACAGATATTACTGAATAGTTCCATACCATGGAAAGATACAAGTATAGTTACAAATTTATTTAATTTTGGTCTTAATCACCATTGTTTTAAAAATTATATTTTACGTGGTAAAAAGATTGATGTTTGGGAAAATGCACTAGTTAAATCAGAAGAGCCTCTGCTTCTCTCATTTTACATGGAACTAAAGTCCGGTATTAAAAGAATAACAAATGGAAAAACATTTGGAGAAATAAAAATTGCAGTTCAAACTTTTGTTTCATATTTTTTAGATACAAATTTATGGCCACAGGAAAATCTTAAAGAATTTCAGTTTTGTCTGGATACACTGAATGATCTTGAAGAAGCTTCAATTAAATCAGGAAATATTGAATTTGGATCCAGTTGTGACCTCTGGCTATCTGCCATTAGTGATAAAATTTATGTAAAACGTTCTGATACTGTTGGCATAAATGTTTTCCCCTATCGTGTAGCAGGAGGGGCAGCATTTAGCTGGCATTTTATACCAGGGTTATCTCAAGCTACTGCAACAGTTGTTAAGTCAAAGTATAATTTTTTAAAAGATAATCAGAGGGATAATCTTACAGGACTGGATATTGATTTTACAGAACCATTTATTAATTTGTATAATCTGGGAGGTATTAATACTGTTTTCTCTTATAGTACAGATTCATTTAATGGACCTGCTTTACCACCATCTCTTTTTGTTCTGGAAAAGAGCGTTTCTTCTGTTGGAAATACCCTGGATAATCTTAAAGATGAATACCTTTCTGAACTTGGGTATTGGGCTGGGAAAATACCCTTCCCCAAAAGAATTTTCCCTTCAATGAAAAGAAGTTTTGATTTTGCTTTGTTAAGTGCTTTTAGTCCAAAAAAAATTGATTATACAAATGAACTTATTTCCATACCTGAACTTAAGCAAGATATTTTGAAAATACTAATTGATGATGAAGGGTTTTTAGCTCTCTCTCCAAGTAGTCTTGATCAGTTTACATTTTGCCCCTACAGTTTTTTATTTAAACGGGGGTTTAAAGTTGATGATAATAATTACAAAGAGATATATTTGGATCATTCCATCTTTGGTCAGGTAATACATGAATGCTTTGACCAATTTTTTAAGTATGTGGATGGTGAATTTTCAAAGTCCTTATTAGAGGAATATAAAACTGAGATAAGTCAGATAATTGATAAAGTTTTTAACAGATATCTTGCAAAGGGTGATGCTTTTATTCCTCCTGTTTGGAATTACTGTCGTGAGTTTACCAGGAGTAAACTTGTGGAATTTATTAATGTAGAAGCAAATCAGTTCCCAGGATACAGGCTCGCTTCAACGGAGAAAAAATATAGTTCTAAAATAATTGAAACAAAAATTGAGATGTCAGGTAGAATTGACAGAGTTTCATTTAAAGGGGATAAAACTGCAATAGTAGATTATAAAAAAAACAATAATTGGAAACAATCAGAAATTAACTCTCTTATGCCTGCAACTTTTCAAATTCCATTTTACATTTATCTTGTAGAAAAAAGTGGTTTAAAGGTTAGTTCTGCCAGTTATTATAATGTGACAAAAGCAAAATATGACCATGTATATAATCCTGATGCAAAGAAATCCTGGTGTTCGGTTGATGATATGGCAGGTTTAATAATCCGGTTGGAAGAAAGTGTAGATTTAATGAATAAAAGAATTCGGGATGGTAATTTTTCTATTCATCCTGATGGCTGTGACAGTTGCACCTTTCGTAGAATTTGCAGAACAAAATATCATGTAAGGTAATAGGAAAATGAGAAAACTTGATAAAAATCAAAAATTGGCTGTGAATTGTGATAATAATGTTGTTGTATCTGCTGGAGCAGGTGCAGGCAAAACAACAGTTTTAGCTGAAAGATACTTTCGTTTAATTTCTGAGGGTAAAGCCGGGGTAGAAAATATTCTTACTCTAACTTTCACAAGGAAAGCTGCAACAGAAATGAATGAACGAATTTATAGTCGTTTATTAAACAGTACAAATACTATTGCAAATGGACAAGCTGCAGAGTTTGATAAAGCAAAAATATCGACCCTTGACAGTTTTTCTGCTCAGGTTGTAAGAAATGGATCTGAGCGCTTTGGGATACCTTCAGATTTCTTGTCTGATAATGACGCAGCTTCAGCAATGGCAGCAGAAATTGCTCTGGATTTTATTCTTAGAAAACAAAATGATAAATTCCTTCAGAAATTTATATCTCTTCATGGATTTGAATCTGTTTATGAAGATTTGTTTATATCATTGGCAGTCAATGAATTTAATCTGTCTGATCCAATAGATTTTGTAGTATTGAAACAAAGGCAAAAAACTGAATTAAACTCAGCCTACCATAAGAATATGGATGAAATGGATAAAATTATGTCAGATATTCTTTCACTAAGTCCGGATATTGGAAAAGCCATGCTTGATAATGTAAACCTGTTTTCTACCCTCTGGAACACTGATAAGTTTATGCAAGCTGATGGGATTAAATTGTTTCTTGAAATATCTGATAAGGTTAAGTTAACAAAGGGAAGAGGTAATCATCCTGAAAAGACTCTTTTAAATGAATATATAGATACCTGGAGAAATATTCTTAATTTTACAATAAGTGTTGCTCATGGAATAGAAAGTTTACCTTTTTTGGAAGGGATGTTTGGACTGCTTGAAGATTTTCAGAATATATTTTTATCAAAAAAAAGAACTTCTGGAATACTTACTTTTCAGGATGTTTCGAAAATGGCTGTCAGTATTTT
>JAQIBN010000184.1 GCA_027859095.1 Spirochaetia bacterium
CTGCGGCAACATTCTTTCGTTGATTATTCTGGACATAGGCTTCTTCTAAAAAAAACCTTGTTTCAAGATCTTCCGGATACAGGCTTATAAGCTTTTTATATATTTCTATTGATTTATCCGGATATCCATTTACTTCAAATATTTCAGCCAATTCCTTATTAAGTAAAAGATCATCTCCGGCTAAGTTATTTACAAGCTCAAATTGCTTTTCAGCTAAGAAGGAATCTCCTGACCATAAATAAGTAATACCAAGGTTTGCCTGAAGATTTAGATTTTCCGGGTAGAGTTCTACACCACCCAAAAATAGCTCTTTTGAAGTTTCAAACTGTCCAGTCCATGCAGCAACCTTACCAGCTTCTGTTAAAATATCTATCCGTTCCGGTACCAGCTTCAACAAATCTGAATAGAGAAACAGACCATCCTGAAAAGATCCTTTCCATATTAGGTTTTTGGCAATTAACAGCATAATATATGGATCATCAGGTTCAAGAAGTAACGCTTTTCTAAGATTTTTGAGAGAACTTAAATAATCACCAATTAAAGAATAGATCATTGAAATTTCAATATAATTCCAGGATTGTTCAGGATTATCCCTAATTAAAATCTCATAATCCTCAATAGATTTAAATGGTGAATCCAAAGTTCTGTCATCCATATCCTCCGGAAAAACAGGTGGGATTTCCCCTTCCAGAACACGGACATCATTAACTTTTTTTACAAGAAAAAAATTATCCAGATAAAAAAAGAATTTACTATCAAAACTTCTTCTTTCAGGAATTTCAAAAGTGATCCTATGCTCTCCCTTTGTTAGAGTAAGATCGGATACATAGTTCCAATAATATGCTGGTGCATATCCACCTATAACTTCAACATCTTCCCTATAGACATCATATTCATAATAACTATCCAGTTTATAATGAAAGGGCGATGAAAAAGATGGAAGTAGTTCATCTTTATTTCCTGGAGGTGTGCCTCCGTACCAGAATTCATATACAGCATCCTCTTCAATATAAAACACATAATCTGCATAATATACTGAATTGCCCTGTAATCCGGTAGACTGATTTAACTGTAAAGTCCTGTAGCCTGAGGAACTGTAATTTAAAATTGGTTCACGATTAAAGTTGGTGGCTACAGCATCTTCACCTTCAATAAAAATTATGCTTGATCCGGTTTTGGGAAGAACGGGAGTAATTTTGACAATTGGCACAGTATCCGCTATTTCTTCAACAATATCTTCATTTAATACTGATTCTTCATCAGCCGGAACAGATTCCTGTGCAGCAATAATTTGCAGGGAAATCAGTAGAATTAATATTACACCTAAAATTTTCTTTATCATTTAAACCCCTCTTTTAATAACAGTCCTTTCTAGTAATCCAAAAATTCTTCTATCCATAGTTTTTATTGCCCGCCTAAGATAAAATCCGGATACTACAGATGTCAATACTCCTGAAATAAGATAACCGGCTCCATACGCTGGAACTGAAATACTTGCAAAATACAATGTACCACCAAAATTAACAGAAAAAAAGCAAAATTGTGTTATAAAAGCCTCTTTAGATCTCTCCAGATAAAAAAGGAATGTTAGTAAAGTAAGAAAAAGAAGGTGAAAAAACACACCGGCTAAAACAAGACGAAGTGTCAGCAGTGAGGATAACCCCCCAAGGAAACTGGTATTTATACTACCTGCAATAATCATAAGCCCTACTGTTATTACACCTTGAAAAAGGCTCTGTTCTTTTATACTTATCCGCATAGTATTCAGTAATATAAATTTTTCTTCCTGTATCTCTGTAAATGTCCTGGTACTTAGTTTCATAAGGAACCTGCGCAATCTAACATAGAAACTAGTTTCAGAAAAAACCATAAAATAAACAAGACCTGGAATAAGAGTCAGATTTGCAAAATAGACAGTAATATCATAATGTTCAAATAACATAAGATATGTTCCTTCTACATGAGTACCGGCATAAACCCACAAAGCAATCTTATCTATCCAAATGCCAGCAGAATAAAAAACACCAGCTCCCAGCAAAAATCTATACTTCTTAAAATAAGAAACAAGAGGTTTGAATTCCCGAAAAATATTACCTGGTTTTATATAGTACCGTATTAATATTAGCAACATAACAAGTATGGAAACCTGCCCGATACTAAATCCTGCCATGGCACCACCAAGTTTAAAGTCTTTACCAAGAAAATAGACTGCTCCAAATGATAAACACATTCCAAGAATATAAACTAAAAAAATAGTCATATACTTTTTTAGGAGAGTAATAAATATCATAACCAACCAGATAAGATTTATACAGACAAAAAGAACTGCAGCAAATATCCTGTACATTAATAAATTCTCTACCTGATCAGTTTCTATATAATGAACACCTATAATTGCTACTAAAGTAGAAAGCATCCCAATAATAATCATTGTTAAAATTAGTGTTGCAAAAGCTCTGGGATCATCTTTTATATAAATAAGATCCGAAGTATATCTTGTATAAATATAATGAAGCCCACCAAATAAGAATAAAGAGAAAGCATAGGAATAAACTATAGCAGCAATAAATAGAAATCCCCCTTCCTCTATTGCGAATCCTGCAAACCGGGAAAGGGCAAAAATCCCAAGTATGGAAATTAGCCAGGGGCCAGCAACAATAACGATACCAGCCAGAGCAACTTTAAAGGCCCCTGTCATACCGCCTTGTTTTAGAACTCTTTGAAGTTCAAATCCTATTCCTGCCATTAAGTCTCCAGAAGCTTACTATATAATTTTTTATAGGTAGAGTATAAATCGTTTTTATTGTAAAGAGTGTTTACCTTCTCTTTATTACTTTTTATTATTTCCCCCATCTCTTCTGGGTGATTTTTTATATACTTTACATTCCATGCCAGTTTTTCTGCATCTTTGGAGGAAGCAAGAAAATGATCATCATAATCCAGCATCTCCGGGACATTGCCAACCTTTGTGGAAACAACAGGTATTCCTGCTGCATATGCTTCCAGAATTACAAGTGGCTGCGCTTCTCTAACACTGGTTAAGAGCATTACATCCAAAAAAGAATAATATTCCAGAACATTCTGCCTTCCTGTAAATTCAAAAACTTCAGTTAGATTAAAACTTTTGACCATCCTCTTACAGTCTTCATAATAAGCTTCATCCTCATCTGTCGGGCCAATGCAATAAAATTTTGCATCCTTAACATGCTCATGAACCATTCTGGACATTGTAATAAAGGTTTTGATATCTTTTATGGGAACAACCCTTCCAACTAAGCCAATATGAAAGCCATCACGGGGTTTTCTTTTTACAGAAGAATATTTCTCTACATCTATGCCATTAGGTATAACCAGTGCAGTATCTTCATTTGCACCAAGCTCAAGTTGAATCCGCCTGTTATATTCAAATAATGAGGTGGAAATATCCGCCTGATGATAGGCCATCCTGCTCAGACTGTTATATATTTTTATCCACATATCCCTCTGATATCCCCTCAAAAACTGTGCCTTCCTAAGCTCCATCTCCCTTTCTTTGTGATATAGTCCATGTTCAGTTAAAAGAAAAGGCTTGCCGTGTCTTAGTTTTGCAGAAAGAGCCAGGAGTCCTGCATATCCAGTGGATACAGAATGATAGATATCTGCCTCTGGGGGGTCCTCACCTAAAACAGTAAAAATCATATTATGAGCAGATCGCCATGACCAGAAATAATCAGAAAATGAATACATTGGATTATTCTGGACATTTGCCTTACCTAACATTCCCCAGGCAATATCGCTGTAAACAGCTTCATCGTAGAGATATGAACCCTCTGGAAGTCTATCAAGAATATTTCCAATCTTAATATGAGCTTTACTTTTAAAATCTGTGTGCATTTTTTTTATTAACTTAAGGGTCTTAATTTTACCTTTAATCTTTTTGCTGCTTTTAGGTAAATCAGAAAGAATAATATCCTTATGTTCTACTACGTTTTTTGGAATATCATATTTAAGAGTCTGATCCTCAGCAGGAGAAATACTAAAAAGAACAAAATCAATATCCGGCATACCAAGAATCATATCCTGAACCCAGGATGAAACCCCACCAGTAATATATGGATAGGAACCCTCGAGTACAAAACAAACCCTTATCCTTTTTTTTGTTATGCCATTTGTCATCTACACACCTAACCAGAAATCAATTGTCATTTGTTCTTTATCTGTTAGAGTATCAGAACTATCCTGAATTTTACAGCAAATATCACGTATATCCGAATACTCACCTAATGCAAAACATATCTCTGCTTTTAAAAACAGGAAAGCTTTTGTTTCCTCAGTTTTTTCCTTTTCAATTATATCAGATGCATTCATATATAATTTTAATTCAAGGAGTATTCTAATTATTGTATTTAATTCTTCTGGAAAAAGTTTTCTTTTTTTCCGAATACCTGAAAAGTATTGGTATGATTCCCGAAGAAAAAATTTCTTTATGGAGTCTCTCTTCCTATTTAGTATTGCCAACTCAAAAAAAAGCCTTCCCAATTTACTAAAGATTTCTGTAGTTTCCTCTTTATCTATTTTTTGCTTCAATGCCTCTATCTGTTTATTATATCTATTCTCAATGATATTGATACTTTCTGCAGCAAATAATGCAATTTCCTGATCTTCAGAAAAAATTAAATTCTCAAAAATACTTATAAGAACAATATTTGTTTCTAATCCCAGGTTCTCACGGGAAAGAAGACGTTCAATCTCTTCAATATCGTAGGGGGTTTCATCAAGAGGTTTGGTTGAACATGATTTATAAGTAAACACCGATATAGGAAGGAATCCAGCCTTAAAAGCTTTTAATGCAGCAATAGGTGTCTTTGGCTGAAAACTATCTTTCCTATCCCTAAAATATTCATATTCATCCACAAGCTAAACCTTTTGCATTTCAAGTAAATTTTCTGCCAGGTTAAGAAGATCCTCTGCACTAATTTCTTCTGACCCAATAGAGGAATATCCAAGAATTACATCAAGTAGGATCTTGGTATCATTAATAGTCCAGTTATAGCTATTAATTACTCCAAGGCTTTCAAGACAAAAAAGAGAGGCCCCATCATAGTCTATATTGGGGTAATATAGAGCTATTTGATTCTTCTCTTTGTAATGAAAAAAATCAACCATATTTCCAGAAAGGGATTGTAATTTATCCAACATAAGGAGTAGAAGCTCATATACCCGTTTTTCCCCATGGATCTCAATTAAGTCATCAAACTCAGTTAGTTCCAGTAATATAACTGAAAAATTACTATGATTATCAACTGATTTTTTAATCTCATTACCAACAAATGAAAAAAACTGAGATACTGAAGGCAAATTAGTCATAGAATTAACTTCGTTATATTCTATCATAGCTTCATATTCAACAGCCCTTTCAATAGCCGTTCCTGCAAGATCAATTAGAATAGCCAATAACTTTTCAGTATATAGATTATATTTAGTGAAGGGCATAGCTTCTATATTTAATACACCCCATATTGAGTTTGATAGATTTATAGGAAAAGTAAGTATATTTCTTTTATTATCCAGTACAGATAAATTTTCATATTCAAGAAGCATTCTTACAGAAAATATTCTGTCATTTCTATAAACCCATCCATTTATTGTAGAATCAACACTCTCTATTGTATTTAATATATCATCAGAATCCCAACCAATATTTGCAACCATAACCAACTGCTTACTGTCAGTTGCATACTCCCAAATAGAAGCTTTTTCTGCCCAGGAAAATTTTTGAACAGTACTTATAAGAACCCCCAGGGTCTTGGATAGATTCTGTGAATGAAGGGCTTTAACCTGCGTATATAGGGCGGTAACAGAATCTTGTTGTCTCAAAACCCGCTCTTCGAGTTCTCTATTTACAGCAGAAACAGTACTTAATTCCTTTTGAAGTTTGTTTTTATCAAGAGATACTTTTTTCATATACAATCGCTGATTTGTTATTTGCGATACAAAAGAATGATGAATCATGCCTAAAAGGTAAATTATAATTAAAATAACAGGTAACTGTATATTTGTTAAATTCCATAATGTTTTCCAGTAAACTATAATTTGAAATTCTGAATAAATTGGTATTAAGATAAAAATTAGAGAAAAACCAAGACTCAAATATCCATAATTACGACCATAGTAAGCAGATATTAAAGCTGCAATTAAAAAATAAGGATTAAGAACCGCTTTAAAAAAACCTGGGTTTTCAGGATAAAATAAATTACTTCCATAAAGAATCAAAGAAAGAAAAAAAAGCTCTACAATTTTTCTATATATTTTCATTCGTTCTGAAATCATCTTATAAAAAGCCTCTGGCATTCTTTAAAAAGTGGATCTTTTTCAAAAATTTCCACATAAGTTGTTTTAAAATATTCCAGATCTTCTTCAGTATGATTAGTTAATACCAACACACTCTTAAGAAGGTCGTCCCTGGTCCCTTCCCGCTGTCCGTAGCCAATATAATCAGATAATATATCAGCAAGTGTAATTGTAAGAACCAGTTTCTTATATTTAGAATTAATATTCAGGGTATTATGTTCCCTTGCAACATCAACATATACATTGGGGAAATTCCAACGACCAAGCAGAGAGGCCCCTATTTCACGGTGATCAGTTTTATAAAACTTTCTTTCTATAACCTCTACAGGCTCATCTATGCTCTCCATAGATTTAAGCAGCTCAGCAAAAAGTGAAGGATCTGATTGAAATAGAACTGCCTGACCTATATCATGAAGCAACCCGGCTACAAAAGCGGTCTCTTCGTTAGCACGATCTTTTTTTCGATGCATTATATGCTTAGCTATAAAAGCAGTTGCAATTGAATGCCTCCAAAAATTGTTCATATATTCACTGGCTTTTAGTTCTTTAGAAAACTGGGACGCAGTTATGAGCAGAACAAGACTTTTTATATTCTTAAAACCCAATAACCCGATAGCTACTTGCAAATTCGCAATTTCACTCTGTCTGGCATACATAGCAGAATTTGCAACTTTAAGAATTCTGGCTGTGAGCATTGGATCAATCAGAATTATTTCCTCAAGCTCTTTAAATGAGATATCAAAATTATCATCTGCAATAGCCATTATTTTTGATGCTACATCCGGTATTATGGGTAAATTGTTAATATATTTATCAAATTTTTCCATTCTTCTTTTAAACTCCTAGAGAACATATTGTGGAAATACCCAAAGTGGGTGTCTCTACAATGAACACAAAACTTTACCATCAGGATCGGAAGAAAATGATTTTTTATTAAGATTTAGGCATAAAAAAACCGTAAAGACATTGCATGCAACGTCTTTACGGTATTTAATCTTAAGAAATAGAGATATTAATAATCTCTGTTGTTTCTTCTTGGTTTTTCAATTGCTTCGTTAACACGAAGACGTCTTCCACTGTTCTCATTCTGATCTAATGCAGAAATTGCAGCTGTTGCAGCATCATCATCAGCCATTTCAACAAATCCAAAACCTTTGGACTGTCCTGTGTATCTGTCTTCAATAATTACAACTGAAACAACTTCTCCATATGCTTCGAAAAGTACTCTCAAGTCATCTTCTGTTGTTGCGTAGTTCATGTTACCTACATAAATCTTTTTTGCCATCTTATCCTCTCTCTAATGAAATAATGTATTAAGTGTGATCTATCAACGATAAACCAAATGTCGCTTATCAAACACACAATTCACAATTTCCATGGATTCGTACAAAGAAAGGTAGATAATATGAAAAAGTACAGAAGCGGTGATAATAATAACTCCATTATGCAACATAAGAATTATTTCCTTATGTTCATTTAATTACACTTACGATCTAATAAATAGCATGAAACCCAATTTATGTCAAGAATTTAAATAAATCCTTTGATATAATTAATACAATAGGTTATTTAATGGACCCTGATACCATACCTTTAATAATATAACGCTGAAGGAATAAAAAAAGAATAATAACAGGAATCATAGCCAGTAGAACTGCAGTAAGAATTAGATCCCATTGTTTAACATAAGCACCAGCATAATTCGCCACAGCAAGAGGAACAGTCTGAATCTTATTCCCTTTTCCCAAAATCAGGAGAGGAAGCAGATAGTCATTCCATATCCATATACCATTCAAAACTAAAACTGTTGCAGTAATGGGTTTAAGCAGTGGAAAGATAATTCTGTAGAAAATTTGCCATTTCGCGCAACCGTCTATTGTTGCTGCTTCTTCAAGTTCATAAGGGATCCCCTTAATAAAACCATGAAACATAAACAGACTTAACGATAGACCAAAGCCAACATACGACAAAATCATTCCAGAATAGGTCCGTAATAGCTGAAAACCGGTTGCTTTAGCTACAATCCGAAACCATGAAACAAGGGGCAACATGACTATCTGGAAAGGGATTACCATTGCTGCAACAAATAAAAAGAATATAAACTGGGAAAGCTTTGTTTTTGTTCTAACCAAAACCCAAGCTGCCTGGCCTGAAACCAAAACAATAAGCAGCAATGAAAAAACAGTAACTATAATTGATGCAAAAAAAGATGATCCATAGCGAAGATTAGGATCTAACCATATTATCTTCATATTTCTAAAAACCTGAAACCAATCCTTTGGAAGGGAGAGGGGATTAGAAGTAATAGAAAAAGGATCTTTCCCTGCGTTTAGTATTACAATGAAGATGGGAAAAAGAAAAATAAGGAAAATAAAAGCTGTTATAATCTCTGTAACTATTGTAGAACTACGCTTTATTTCTTTCATTAGAGTTCAATCTCCTTACGTTTATTCTGACGGACCTGAATTAAGGATATCACCACGAGTACAACAAAAAAGAGCACCGATCTGGCCTGACTCTGGGCAAGAGAGTTTGAAGTGAACGCTGTATTGTAAATATCCAATGCCAACAACTCTGTTCCACGCATAAATTTACCCATAAACTGGGTTGATGGGCCCCCACCTGTAAGAGAAACATTAACATCGAACTGTTTAAATGACTGAACAAGGGTCAGAAATAATGTAATTGTAAAGGCCTGAGCTGTCATGGGAATTGTAATATGAAGAAGTTTTTTAAAAGGTGATGCTCCATCAATTTTTGCCGCTTCAAATAATTCTTCTGGAACACTTAAAATTGCTGCTATATATATCATCATAATATACCCCGAATATTGCCATGAGCCCGCTATTACAATTGCCATGACAGCAGAGTTCCTATTTGCAAGCATGAGATTTGCAGGTTCAGCAATTGCCGGATAAATAGTGGAGAGAACAGGTAGATTAGGTATTACTATATTAAAAATAAACTGCCAAATATACCCAAGAATAAGACCTCCTACCAAATTTGGAAGAAAAAATCCTGCTCTGTATATATTTTTGAACTTTAGTTTTGCTGTTACCAATAAGGCCAATCCAAATGCTACAATGTTGATTAGCAGCATATTAATAAATGTATACACAAAGGTCAGCAGAAAGGAATATAAAAAAGAGGGATCCTGTATACTTTCAATAAAGTTTTTAAGTCCTACAAACTGTAAACCACCCGGCTGGGGTCTGGAAGTCCAGTCAGTAAGAGAATAAAAAATTCCCATTAAAAATGGAATAATAATTACCATTAAAAATGCAATAATAGCTGGTGCCAGAAACAACCAAAAGATAGGATCATGTTTTCCCTTGTTCATACTCACCTTCCTGTAAAGAACCGGGAATCACAAAATAATTCCCGGTAGAATAGAAATAATTACTTTAAGCCTTCAAAAGCACCTTTCAATGCTGCTACAAATTGAGTCTCATTAATATTGCCACCGGCAAACTGATTATAAATAGGACCAAGTGTATTGTTTCTGAAATCCTCGCTGAAATAATACTGACTCCATGAATATACTTTACCATCTGCAGCCCATTTCTGTACTGATTGAGATAATGGACTTGTTGGTGACAGTTTAACAGTTGAGTATGCAGGAATCATTCCTGCTTCTTTAACCATATAGTTGTGTCCATCATCAGTATAAACAAGATCATTTAGAAACTGTTTAGCAAAATCAATAACCTTTGAATCTTTGTTTATTGCATAATAAGCTGGAGCTGCTACAAAAATACCATCAGTTGCAGCATTCATAGACCCATGAGGAGCAAATGCTCTTTTAAAAGTTGCACCTGCACCTTCGATGTTTCCATCTGCCCAGTTTCCCTGATGTAGGAATACTGCTTTTCCAGATGCAAAAGCACCAACTTGTGCATCATAATCACCTGTTGTAAGCACTGCCTGGTCAGCATATTTAAAAAGCAATCCAACCCATTCAGCATACTGCTCCAGACGATCCATATCTACCTTACCTGCCAGAAGACCATTTACAACAGAAAGATCACCATAAGGGAGACCATTTGAAAGAAGACTATTGAAGTTATGATGAGCAGTTACCCAGCTCATAGAAATTGAAGCAGCCATTGAAACAACAGAATCAAGACCAAGTTCAGCTTTCATTGAGTCCATTTTCTCGAATGCTGCTTTATATGCACTTAGATTAACAAGGCTTGCAGGATCAACACCAGCTGCTTTTAGAATTTCAGCATTATATGCCATTCCCCATCCTTCAACAGCTACAGGAAAACCATAAACTTTGCCATCATAAACAAATTCAACAGCTGTATCTTTTACCCATTTCTGATCTGATACATCCAGAATTACTTCCGACCATTTCTTATAGTCGTCAACTCCTGGGAAAACAAAAACATCAGGGAGATCACCTGCTGCATACCCAACTGTAAGCATCTGGTCAACAGTTACATCAACACTACCACCAACAGTTTTAATTACAACATCGACTCCATTGGCTTCACCCCAGGCTTTCGCATATGTTTTGAGTGCTGCATCAATTTCTGGTTTATTCTGAAGAAGTTCAAGTGTGGGACGAACTCCACTATCTTTTACACCTTCCTGATTGCCCCCTGCAAAAGCAGTACCAACTAGTGCAGTAAGTAAAACGAGTACGACTAGAATTTTTTTCATACCTTTCTCCTTTTTTCTTTTCCACTAATGTGGAATACTTTCCACTCAACGAGTGGATTATAATTATTTGCCAACCTATCAGTTAGCAATACCAACCAAAAATAAATCTACGATTCTCTCTCCACCAGATAGGGTGCTACAATTTCCTGAAGAACTACTTTGGGATCCTGGCTGTGGCTCATAATTTCTTTCAATTTGGCACAGGCTTTTTCTGCAAGGATTTCTTTAGGCTGATGAATTGTTGTTAGTTTAGGAGTAAAATAAGTTCCCAGTTCTATATCATCATAACCAATAACCCTTATATCCTCAGGAACTCTATAACTCTGTCGTTGCAGTTCATTAATAACACCAAGTGCCATAATATCTGCATGAACAAAAATTCCATCAATCAGGTCAAGTTTGTCTGAATAATCTCTAATAATCTTTTCACCATTAAATACTGTACATTCTTCTTCAAAAATAAGGTTCTTATCCACATCCAAATTATGCTGCTTCATTGAAAGGAAAAACCCTTGCAGTCTGTCAAGAATCTCAGGATGTTCTGATTTTATTGTAATACACATAATGGTTTTACAACCGTGTTCAATAAGATAATCTGTTGCAAGCTTACCACCAACAATATTATCACTGTATATATAATTTATTTCTTCCGGAGGATTATTCTTAGGTTTGTAATGAAGCTGTATTGAAGGAATATTGAACTTTGAGATAAATTTCCAATCTTCTGCAGAGACAAGAGAATCTACTATAATAAAAGCATCAACCTTCTGCTGTCTTGTTAATCGACGAATATTGCTGGAAGAATTTTCCCTGTTTTCTGAAAATACTGGTATAGAATCAATACCAGCTAGGTCCAGACGCTTCATTATCTCTGATATAAGAGAATTACTAAAAATCGAACCACTGTAAACATTATACAACTCAGGGTGAATAATTCCTACAGTACCTGTTCTTCTAGTACTTAAACTTCTTGCACCAGCATTAAATTCAAAATCAAATTTTTCTGCAATTGCCCGTATTTTATCCTTGGTTTCCAACTTAACCCTTGGGCTGTCATTAAGACTTCTTGATACAGTGGAGTGACTTACTCCAGCCATTTTTGCAATATCTTTGATTGTAATATTGATAACATTCTCCCATACAATACACACGTGTGTACATTTCTATAAAATGTAATATTAAAATATATTTGTCAAGAGGTAAATAATATATTATTATAAAAAAATAAATAATCCTTGCAATATATCAATATACGCTTGATAATTATTATAGCCATGGAGAATAAGTATGAGTACATTGTTAATACTTCCAAAGACTTTATTACACTTATCAATAAAGATTACATTTATGAACTGGTAAATCTTTCATATGAAAAAATAATAGGAAAACCACAAAATGAGATTCTCCATCATTCAGTAGCAGAAGTCTGGGGCGACGGAATTTTTCAAACTAAATTAAAAAGCTTTCTGGATAAATGCTTTACCGGGGAAGAAGTCCATTATATTGATAAATTCAAATTTGGACTGGAAATTAAATATGTTCATGTATCCTATTACCCATATCTAAACGAAGAGTCAGAGATAACTCATGCTCTTGTATTTACTCATGATATTACACAGTTAGGAAAAATTGAATCTAAGCTTATAAATTACGAGTACAGAGACCCCCTCACAGGGCTGTTTAATCGAAAATCTATGGATATTATCCTGGAAATGGAATTAGAGCAGGCAAAACGTTCCGAAACTGAGAATCTAAGAGCAGTTCTCTTTATAGATATTTATAATCTAAAGGAAATAAATCAAAAATTTGGTTTTGAAATAGGTAAAATACTTCTTGAGAATACCGGCCTTCGAATAAGAGAGGCTCTTAGAGACAGCGATTTTACTTTTTGCTTCATGGGCACTGAACTGGCAGTTATCCTTACACGCCTTTCTAAAAAAACTGATACAGCAAAGGTTGCTGCAAAACTTATAAACATTATTGAAAGTCCATATCATCATAACAAACATAATATAAAGGTGAAAAGCAGAATAGGAATATCTATTTTCCCAATAGATGGATCTGATAATTCGGAACTAATAAACAAAGCAGTCTCTGCATCAAGAGAAGCTGGATTAAAGAATTGCAGTTATATGCTATTTGACGAGGAACTTAATAAAGAATCTATTCGTAAACTTATTATGGAATCTGAACTGACTGCAGCATTTCAAAATAATGAATTCATTTTATATTATCAGCCAATAGTTAATAATAAGGGAATAATTAGAGGAGCTGAGGCACTAATAAGATGGAACCATCCAAAAAATGGAATGGTATCACCACTGGATTTCATACCTTTGGCAGAAGATACCGGCCTAATTGAAGAAATAGGGAAGTGGGTCATTTTCACTGCTACAAGACAGCTAAGAGATTGGATAAAAGACCATGATATATATGTTTCACTAAATCTTTGTGCCAGAGAATTTTCAAATAAAGAACTAAGTTCAATTATTAAACATGCTTTAGAAAGTGCAAACAATCTGGATCCAAGGTTTCTTAAACTTGAAATTACAGAATCTGAAGGAATTAAAAATCCTAAAGAATTTATCAAACAAATTACAGAGCTCAGATCAATAGGTATTGAGATATTTATTGATGATTTTGGCACCGGTCAATCTTCTTTGGAATATCTAAAATCTATACCTGCAGATGTTCTGAAAATTGACCGTTCTTTCGTTAATAACATTGAGAACGATGAGGAAGACCTTAATTTTCTTAGAACTATTGTTGATATGATAAAATCACGAAACAAAAAAATAGTTGTAGAAGGTATTAATAGCAAAAATCAGGCAGAAATTCTCAATTCTATGGGCTGTGATCGATTTCAGGGGTTTTATTTCTCAAAACCACTTCCTGCAGATAAGTTCAAAAATTTACTGGTAAAGGGAAAATCACTCCCCTGAAATATATATCAGGAGAGTAAATAATTTTAACTATACTTTCTATTAATAATCCAAACTGACATTAATACTACAAATTCAAGGGAAATATTTTGCAACCATGTTAGTAAATCAGGTTCCATGAGGTTATTGGCAATATAAAAATACGCAATTTTCAATGCCCAAAAAATAAATACAACTAATGTAGCAATCATTAGAGTGCTGTTTTTCAAAGGAATAAACAGACCCCCTAATATAATTACTCCGGAAACCAGCGCACCAATAGATACTATTATATTAATTATATTATTACCAAATAAATCATTTACAAATCTTGTAGCCTGACTTCCATAAGAATCATAGTTTATTATTCCCTGCAGTCCCATTAATAAAAAAAATAATCCCACTGCTACCTGCAGAAGGAAAAACGATCCAGCTTTTCGGTTACTTGCCATTTTATACTCCTTTGGTGGCATAGGCGAGCAGCAAACTTGTTTGCGACCAGCCATACTTAAATATTTTTACCAATATATACCTTATCAATACTTTTGCCTATATTGAAAATCAGTTTGAGGTTGATATTGCCAATAGAATGAGATAATAATTATGCACATGCAAAGCCTGGTCGGAAGCAAGCTTCCTGCTCGGCTATGCAACCCAAGGAGAAAGAAATGAAAAAGATAATTTTGGCAGTAATTATTCCATTACTATTTATGGGCTGCATTTCAAGTGGTGTAACAGTAAAGGTTAATAAGGATGGCAGCGGAGAGCTTATACAGACATTTAAAATTAAAAGAGATTTTGTAGGATTTCTTTCAATGTCTGAAGAACCAACAGATCCAAATCTAATAGACCGGGAAGCACTTGAACTTACTGCACAGGTTATGGGAGAAGGAGTGAGCCTTTCAAAAGTTGAACCCATGCCTGAGAGTTCCCCATATGCAGGATATACAGCGTACTTCAGCTTTAAAGACATTTCACTTATTCAGGTAAGTGCAAGCCCTTCTACATCACCGGAAGCAGCAAGCGAAGAGAATAACGACTGGATACTTTTTGATTTTGAAAAAGGATCAACAAGCAAACTTACAATGTATTTGAATGTTATTACAGAAGAAGATGAAAATTCAACTATCATTGAAGAGGAGGAAGAACTTGAAGCTTCTGCTGAGGAAGGACTAGGAGATCAATTAAAGGACATTTATAAAGACATGCATTACTGGATGAATTTCGAATTCACTGGAAAAATTATAGATACAAATGCATTATTTGTAGAAGGTTCAAATATAACAATTTTAGATATGAATTTTGAAAATCTTGTAGAAAATGATGCAGTGTTTAAGAAAGTTACCAACGATGTTCCTGGTTCAATGAAAGAATATAAAGAAGAACTGGCATTAGCTGGTGTTTTTATTGATGATCAACCTGAGATTATTGTAAGTTTTAAATAAATTACAGGATTAATATTTGTAGAGACGTAGCGTGCTATATAGCACGCTACGTCTCTACAAGCTGAATTCTAATTAGCTTTGACTATTAAAAGTGTCTGATCATCAACCAAATCCTGAGATCCTTTAAACTGTCTTATATCATTCTCTACAATATCTACAATTTTTTCCACGGGCTTTGCCTTATTTTTTATTATAAGTTTCTGAAGGGTATCCAATGAATAAAGACTCCCATCCTCTCCCCTTGTCTCAGGCAAACCATCTGTATAAAGAATAACAATATCATTTGATTCTAGTTTTATGGACTTTTTAACATAAATTTCCTCCGTTTCAACACCAACAGGTAGTCCTTTGGTATCAATAGAAGAAAAAACCCCTTCCTTATTGTTATAATATAACATAGGTGAATGTCCGGCATTGGAAAAATCAATCATCCCAGAATCCTCATCTATAACTGAAAGACTTAAAGTTGCATACTGATCAGTTCCAATTCTTCGTGTTAAACCTTTATTAAGAACATTCAAAATTTGGTCTGCTCCTCTTTTTGGAGAAGAAATAAATCTGATTATCGTCCTTATCATTACCATAAGAAGAGAAGCTGGAACGCCCTTTCCTACAACATCACAAATTACTAATGCAATTTTATTTTTATCCAACCTATAAATATCATAATAATCACCACTCATTGCACGGGCAGCTTCTGAATAAATACCAATACTAAAACCCTTAATATCAGGGATTTTTTTTGGCAGAAGATTTTTCTGAATATCAGAAGCAATTCTTAACTCTCTCTCCATCTCTCTTCGCTGAACAGCTTCTGTAAAATTATACATATTATCAATTGTTAGTGCTGCATAATCTCCAAAAGTTTTCATATTTGTAAATTCCATATCAGTAAAAGCCATATCTTTTGAAGTTTTCACTAATGCAACTGCTCCAAGAACTCTTTTGGAGATTATTAAAGGTATAACCGCCATTGAATGAATATACTGTATAGATTCCAGCACACGGTTTTGCCTGAGCATATCTTCTGTTCCTGCTTCTTTTAGATATACCCCCTTTCCAGTTTTTATTGCCTGACCAATAATAGTCTTGCCAATAGTTATTGGGTGTTTTCGCAAATAATCTGTCTGCCTTTCACGTGATTCAAGAACGTCTGAAGGAACTTCAAAAGGACAAGGAAAAAAACCATTCAAAGCGATGAGATCAATAAACTGCTGATTCTCATCTACCATAAATACAGCACCTGCATTAGCTGTAGTATTTTTAATAAATGAATCAAGAACATGCTGAAGAGCACTATGTATATCAACACCTTCAGATATACTATCACCAATCTGAAGCATGAACTCTAATATTGAATCAAGTTTCCTCCATAACTCACCTTTGAAAGTATTATAATGGTTTGCTAGTTCTTCAAATTCATCTCCAGATGTAATTATAAGGTTTTTAGAAAAATCTCCCTGGGTTAATACCTGGACAGCATCATCTACCATACCAATTCTTAGAGAGATTTTTCTTGCTGTAATATTTATTATTAGCAAAGAAATGAGTATAGTTAGTATAACAATAACTAGAACAATTCTTAAACTATCTTGAATATATATATCAGACTTAGATCTTAAGCTATTAATAAAACCACCTAATCTGGCTGAAAAATCGACCGTAGTTCTTTCTATATTATTTCTATAATTTGTCAGGGACATTACAGGGTCGGCAAGATCGGAATTGTTCTCCTCCAGAGAATATAAAGCTTGTAAAATACCAATACTACCAAGTTTTTCTTCAAACCCATTTGATATCATTATATCAATATAATCAAATACTGGTTGAATATGCCATTGACTTATCTCATTCCAAGAACCCTCAATAGCTGAAAGTTCTTGAAATCTTTCTTCACCGAGTATATTTACTGCATTGGAATCTTTCAACAACTGAAATTCTGATTCAAACTGAAGGATAGAATCATTCCAGTCATTTTTCAGCTCAGACAGTGATTTTGCACTTATAAGAAATCCCTCTGTATGATTACTAAAACGGGAAAGACTGGATACAACTCTCTCACCCTGATATTCCATATTTTTAACCCTAACCATTGAGTTAAGATAAAAAAGGGAGATTGAAATAGCTACAACAAATCCAAGTGCCATAGTAAGTTCCACAGCTGAAAGTTTTAATCGAATTCTCATGATGCTGCACTATAACATATTTTTAATTTAAATAGAAAGCCCGGTCGGAAGCAAGCTTTCTGCTCGGCAATGAGTCGTACCGGAAGAGTGAAGCGATGAGGAACGATCTCAGCAACCATAGGAGCTAAATATGAAGAAACAACTATACTCCCAGGAGATTATTTAAGCATGTTTATCCCTATAGGAGAGGTTGATGTAGATTATGATGTAATGGCAGTAGATGAATACAATGATATCTATAGCTTTTCATACACCATCAGTCTTGACTATGGGACAGAACAGGAAGTTCTTATAGAAATGAGTGATATAGATTAACCTATAATACTAACACTGTCTCCTTTTCTGATAATACCTGTCTGAATAACCTTGCAGAACCTGACATCCCTTGAAAGGGAACAGTGCCTGTTATCCTGAATAATTTTACATTCAGGATAACATTTTTTTTTAACTTTATTAACAATGAATTCAGCTGATCCTATTTGAACGACAGTGCCTGTTGTAAAAGTACTGGCATTAATACCCTTAATTCGTATAGTTTCAAGAAATCTTGAAAAACAAAGACCTGGAAAAGCTTCCTTTTCCATCAGCATTCTTCCTTCATCAAAAAAAATAGGAACCTGTTTATCTACTCCTACTTCTGAATAAGCATCCCCTTCTAACCCGAAATCTGCAAGAAAATTACCTTCGCTTATCTCAACTCGGGGCTGCTTTTTAATTTTACATAAATAAATATTGGAAACCTCTCCCATTGTCCCTCCGAAAATTTCTCCATTAATAATAC
>JAQIBN010000191.1 GCA_027859095.1 Spirochaetia bacterium
GTATTTTAACATTAATAATAAATTCAGTTGCAAGTCCTTCTTTTATGGTTTAAAATATCTGTTAATATAATTTCATCAAAGGAGAAAATATGAAAAAATTATTGATCACACTACTTATGATCACTATTGCTTTCGCTGCATTTGCAGGTGGTGATAAGGAAGAAGCAGCTCCAATGGCAGATCCTGTTGTTTTTAGTTTTAACAATTCGACAGAGCTACAGTCCCTGGATCCTGGTCACATAGAAGGTGTTCCTGAACACAGAATTTATATGGCACTTTTTGAAGGACTCGTTACTTACGATCCTGAAACTCTTGATCCCATACCTGGTCTTGCAGAAAGCTGGAAAGTATCCGATGACGGTCTTACATGGACTTTTAACTTAAGAAAGTCTAACTGGTCAGATGGGACTCCAATTACTGCTCAGACTGTTGTAGACTCCTGGCTCAGATTTCTAAGCCCTGACTTAGGCGCTGTGTATGCATACCTTCCTGGTATGATAATAAAGGGTGCTGCAGAATATAATTCCGGTGATTCCGGTGCAGATACTGTGGGTATTAGAGCTCTTGACGATTATACCTTTCAGTTTGAACTTACTGGACCTGCTCCCTATGCTCTTGGTATGCTAACTCATTACGCTTTTGCAGTTGTTCCTATGCACATTATTGAAACATATGGTGACAAGTGGACAATGCCTGAAAACTTTGTAAGTAATGGCCCATACAATCTTACCAGTTGGGAACCACACGAAAAAATTGTAATGGAAAAAAGCTCCACCTATTGGGATAAAGATGAAGTTAAAATTGATAAAATTATTGCATACCCCATAGAGGATGAGAATACTTCCCTTAATATGTATAAACAGGGCGATCTTGACTGGGTTCTGACTGTACCTGATGCTCAGCTTGATAGTATGAAACTTGATCCTACATATGTAACCAATGCAACTTTTATTACTTATTACTATGAGTTTAATACAACAAAAGCTCCCTGGAATAATCCTGATGTAAGAAAAGCCTTTGCAATGGCTATTGACAGACAGGAACTTGTAGACAAAGTTACAAGAGGCGGACAGTTCCCAGCCTTTGGTTTAACTCCTCCTCTGGCAAATTATCCTAAGGTTGTCGGTTTTAAAGAAGATTATGATGCTGCAAAAACCCTTCTTTCAAAAGCAGGTTTTCCTAATGGAGAAGGTTTTCCTAAGACAACTATTCTTTACAATACCTCTGAAGGCCACAAGAAGATTGCTGAATATGTACAGCAGAAATGGAAAGAAGTTCTTAATATCGATGTACAAATTGAGAATCAGGAATGGGCAACTTATCTTGATAATAGACAAACTCAGAACTTTGATGTTGCCAGAGCTGGTTGGCAGGGTGATTATGTAGATCCTAATACCTTCCTGACAGATCTTCTCTATTCTTCAGCTGGTAACAATGATGGTCGATATAATAATCCAAAATATGATGCATTACTGGATCAGGCTGCAACAATGCCCGAAGGTAAGGCAAGATATGACGTACTTACCCAGGCAGAAGAACTTGCTATTGGTGAAGATATGGCTATAATGCCTTTCTACTACTATTCCACAGCAAACTGGATCGATACAAATGTTTGGGGTGGATGGACTCCAACAGTTCTTGATGTGCATCCCTGGAAAGGAATGTTCAAAAAATAGAATTTATTTTTAATATATGCAGCTGCCCTTATCTTTTAGGGCAGCTTTTTTTTGAAGTGGCTTTCCTGTAAAAAATTAGGTAATAGTGATATTTGATATCTTGAAAAATTGACAGCTATATCATATTCTGGTTTATAAAGTATAGATGTCCTTAATTTAGCAAAAAGAGGTTATTAATGTCAAAGTACATTCTACGCAGAGCTCTAGGGCTTATTCCTACTATGTTTATTATCGTTACTATCTGTTTCTTTTTTATCAGACTGGCTCCCGGGGGACCATTTTCGAGTGAGAAAAAAATCGATCCCCAGATTCTGAAAAATATAGAAGCTAAGTACCATCTTGATGAACCCCTTGTTGTCCAATATGTAAGGTATCTTGGTAATGTAGTTAGGGGAGACCTTGGCCCTTCTTACAAGTATAAAGACTATGATGTTAATTTTTATATTGGAAAGAGCCTTCCAAAGTCTTTGCTCCTTGGTTCTTTAGCACTTTTTTTTGCAGTTATTATGGGGATGGGTGCGGGCATGTTGTCCTCCTTAAGACAGAATACCTGGGTTGATTATCTATCAATGTCCGTGGCTGTTATTGGAATTTCGGTACCCCTTTTTGTTATTGGTCCTGTTTTTATGTATATTTTTGCTATTAAACTTGATATTTTGCCCACATCAGGATGGATTGATGAGCAGGGGCTTAAGGCATTAATAATTCCTGTATTTTCCCTTTCTTTGGCATATTTTGCAACAGTCGCAAGACTTTCAAGGGCAAGTTTTCTCGAGGCTCTAAGAAGCGACTATGTTAGGACAGCCCGGGCAAAGGGTCTGAAAGCTTCTGTGATAATGTTTAAACATGTTCTAAAAGGTGCTTCTCTCCCTGTTGTCAGTTATTTGGGGCCTGCCTTTTCCGGTATTATTACAGGGTCGATAGTAATAGAACAAATTTTCCGAATACCTGGTCTTGGACGGCATTTTGTACAGTCAGCTTTTAATAGAGATTATACAATGATCATGGGAACTGTAATTGTATATTCCCTAATATTGGTCCTAATGAACTTTTTGGTGGATGTTATTTATGGCTATCTTGATCCCCGAATATCATACAAGTAAGGAGCTATAAATGGCAAACTCAATAACAAATAAAACTGTAAAAAATGAAAGCGTTGTTCTTAATGAATTTGATCAGCCTGTAAAAGGAGTCAGCCTCTGGCAGGATGCCTGGAAGCGATTGAAAAAAAATAAGATGGCTATGTTTGGGCTTTTAATGATTATTTTCTATGCATTAATATCCCTTTCTGCTCCATTACTACCCATCTATTCTTATAAACAGCAGGTTTTAGGGCATCAATTTTTGCCTCCTTCTACACGTCCGGCAGGTGAGCTGATGTATGAGAGGCAGGATTACCTTTTACGTGCCATGGCTAATAAGGAAGGTCGAGAACTGAATGCTGTTGAAATTGAAAGGCTTTCAGATCTGAGAGATAGTATAACGACCGAAAAAAAGATTTTACTTAGTGGTGAGGAGATTCTTGTTCACGAGAGAGTTTATATTTTTGGTACAGATTCTTTGGGAAGAGATGTTCTTGCCAGAATTATATATGGTGGTCAAGTTTCAATTCTTATAGGTCTCGTCGGTGCATTAGCTTCAGTTTTTATCGGAGTAGTCTTGGGTGCCTTGTCCGGATATATCGGTGGTACATTTGACTCTTTAATGATGCGTTTTGTAGATATTATGTATTCTTTACCATATATGCTTCTTGTAATTATTTTTATGGCAGTTTTTGGTAGAGCTATTGGGAACCTCTTTTTCGCCCTGGCAATTGTCAGTTGGCTTACTGTTGCAAGAGTTGTAAGAGGGCAGATAATGTCTCTTAAAAATTCAGAATATGTAGAAGCTGCAAGATCAAGTGGTGCTGGGACAGCTCGAATAGTTTTCCTTCATCTTATACCTAACACAGCTGGTGTAATTATTGTTTATACAACTCTCCGGGTGCCTTCTTTTATTATGCTGGAAGCCTTTCTTTCCTTTCTTGGTTTAGGTGTCCAGGCCCCATTTGCTTCATGGGGAGTTTTGATTCAGGATGGGGTATATGCCATGACCACTTATTCATGGTTGCTCTGGTTTCCTGCAACGGCAATGACACTCTTTCTGTTTTCCATGAACTTTCTTGGAGATGGTCTAAGAGATGCTTTGGATCCCCAGAGTAAGAATAAACTATAAAGATGGAGATATCTGGAATGAATAATGATGCAATTCTAAAGGTCGATGGTCTTAAGACCTATTTTAATACTGACGATGGAATAGTCAAAGCAGTAGATGGTGTCTCCTTCGAACTTAGAAAGGGAGAGACTCTTGGAATAGTTGGTGAATCTGGATCGGGGAAGTCCGTTACTAATCTTTCCCTTATGAAACTTATACCCTCTCCTCCTGGAAAGATAATGGAAGGTACAGCTATACTTGATGGAAAAATTGATATACTCAAAATGAATGAAGCTCAGATGAGGGAGCTACGGGGCAATAAAATTGCAATGATTTTCCAGGATCCCATGACAAGCCTCAATCCTTTTCTTCGAATATCTACACAAATGATCGAGACTGTTATTCTTCATAAAAAGATGTCTAAGAAGGATGCTCTTAAAAAAGCAATTGAGATGCTTGACCTTGTAGGTATTCCTAATCCTGAAAAAAGGGTTTTTGATTATCCGCATCAATTTTCCGGAGGCATGAGACAGAGAGTTATGATAGCAATGGCTTTAAGCTGTGATCCTGAAATACTTATTGCCGATGAACCTACCTCAGCTCTGGATGTGACAATACAGGCACAGATACTTGAACTTATTCAGGCTCTTTCCAAACGACTTGGGACAGCTGTGATTATGATTACCCATGACCTGGGTGTTGTTGCAGGAATGTGTGATTATGTTGTTGTGATGTATGCAGGAAGATTAGTAGAAAGAGGGACGAATGATGAAATATTTGACGATCCCAAGCATCCATATACCCAGGGTTTGATAAAATCAGTACCACGTCTTGATAAACCTGATGTGGGTAGATTATTTTCTATAGAAGGACAGCCTCCTAATGTAATTGACCTTCCTGAATGCTGTCCATTTCACCCCAGATGCAATAAAGCCATGGATAAATGCCGGACAACAACACCTGCTGTGACAATACTTGAAAATAACAGAGAAGTTAGATGCTTTCTCTATGAAGGGGAAAAATAGATGAGCGATACCAAAAAACTTCTTGAAGTTAAGAATCTAAAAATGCACTTCCCTCTGACTGGAGGCGGTCTTTTCAAAAAACGTGTTGGCTCTATCAGGGCAGTAGATGGTATAGATTTTGAGATTAAGGAAGGTGAAACTCTTGGTCTTGTTGGGGAGTCTGGATGTGGTAAATCAACTACCGCACGTTGTGTCTCCCAACTTCACAAGCCCAGTTCCGGGGAAGTTTTTCTGGATGGTACTGATATTACAAAATCCAGTAAGGCTGATTTGCTGAGATCAAGAATGGATATGCAAATGATTTTTCAGGATCCTTATGCCTCTCTTAACCCGAGGATGACAGCAGGAAATATAATTGCAGAACCCCTTCAAATATATAAAAACCGTGGAATGCTTAAGATTTCCAAAGGAGAAATTGTAGAAAAGATAGAATCTTTAATGGAGAAGGTAGGTTTATCACATCATTTTAGAAACCGTTATCCCCATGAGTTTTCCGGTGGTCAGCGACAGAGAATAGGTGTTGCACGAGCTCTTGCTCTCAATCCAAAACTTATTCTTGCAGATGAACCAGTAAGTGCCCTGGATGTTTCTATTCAATCACAAATACTAAATCTCCTAACAGATCTAAGAGAGGAACTGGATCTTTCATACCTTTTTATTGCCCATGATCTGGCTGTAATTCAGCATATAAGTGATAGAGTTGCAGTCATGTATTTAGGTAAGATTATGGAAGTCTCAGAATCGAAGGAGCTTTATAAGAAACCTTTACATCCTTATACAGTGGCTCTCTTATCTGCAGTTCCTATTCCTGATCCAAAAATTGAGAGAGCCAGAAAGAGAATTATTCTTACAGGAGATGTTCCCTCACCTGATAAAGAGAGGCATAATTGCTACTTTTATGATCGTTGCCCAAATAAAATGGATAAATGTAAGGATAGGATCCCTGCATTGGT
>JAQIBN010000199.1 GCA_027859095.1 Spirochaetia bacterium
AGACTGGATAGATGCTCAATATCTGTATCTAAACTTATTAAATGTTCAATTGTTTTACCTGCTTTCATAACAGTTATTTTATCTGAAATATCAATTGCTTCTTTTAATTTGTGGGTAATGATAATAATAGATTTTCCCTTAAATTGTAACTTTCTTATTAATTTGTGTACTGTGTCAGTTTTTATTTCACTAAAAAATGTTGTTGGTTCATCCAATATTAGTAATTTTATATTGTGATATAGAATAGATAATAGAGCTGTAATCTGTTTTTCGTCGGATGTCAAATTTCTAACTAATTTATTTGGATCTGCATATATATCAAATTCTTCGCAGAGTTTACTAATTTTATAATAAGCTTCTTTTTTATTCAGGGTTCCGGTTCTTGTTGAAGGTTCTACTCCCAGAATAATATTCTCTAATACTGTGAGTTCCGGAATTAATTTTAAGTGCTGGTGGAGCATTGCTATACCATGTTTTAGAGCAGTTGAAGGAGTTAGGATTTCAATATTTTGATTTTCAAATATAATACTACCAGTGTCTGGAATTATCTCTCCTGCAAGTATATGCATTAATGTTGATTTCCCAGCTCCATTTTCTCCTATAATAGAGTGTATTTCACCTATACCTACTTTTAATTCTGCTGAATTAACTGCTTTTACGCCGTTTTCTGTAAATATTTTTGTAATATTTTGCATGTTCAGCAGAAGTTTTTTCATTGCTATACAACTAATAAACTGGCATTTTTAAAGAGGTGGTTTCAGATGATAGTTGAGTGATAATTTTTTCCATTTTTTTATTGATCTCGTCTGAGACATATTCCAAAAAAAGTGGGTGTTTATTATCGAAACTTATCCATCCATCTTTTACAGTAGCAATTTCGGCAGTACCAAAATCCATTTTACCTTCTATTGCCAGTTTCATTTTTTCGTATGCGGCTCGTTCCTGTTTTATTTCAGTCGATCCTATTATTATTCCAGGAGCATCAGTATAAGAACTTACATCATACATTAGTACATATTTATCCATATCCCTGGCAGCCGTAATAACCCCCTGATTTGCTCCTCCTGCAATAGTCAAAATAATATCTACTCCGGAGTTAAACATACTCATACTAAGAGCTCTTGCTTTTTCAGCATCATACCAGTTACCAACTATTCTAAAGTCTACAGATATTGAACTGTTTACATTTTCTGCGCCTGCTCTAAATCCAGGGAGTATGGCTTGAACCATATCAGGGTATTCCTGACCTGCAATCAGCCCAATTTTAAGATCTGAATTAGCTCCATTCATATTGCTTGATGTCACAAGTCCTGCAAAGTAACCACTAAGAAAGCTCTGTTCTACCTGGTTGTATCTAAAAGTATAGATATTTTTATTGCCTTCGAGGAACCCATCCAGTAGAAAAAACTTTTGATTTGAAAATAATTTTGATACTTCATCACAAATAGCAGGCATTGCCGGATTTGTTGAGACAATAAGATTGTATTCATTGGAAGAAGCCAGGACAGTAATTTTTTCTAACCACTCTCCCTGATTATACCCACCTTCTATAATTTTTACTGACCCGTTAGCAGTTTCTTTGACAGCTTTCTGCACACCTTCAGCCATCATTTCATATGTTGGACTGCCAGCAATTACCCCTGGAATAAACACGGCAACAGAGTATGTCTCCTTTGTTTTAATTGTATCTTTTTCTGCTTTAGTACAGGAATTTAATCCAAGAGTTATAAGTAATAAAATTAGAATGGAATAAAGTAATGATTTGATTGCCATTTTGAACTCCTAAGGTCTTACCAGGAGAATGCAGGCATAGGGAGAATATAAAAACAGTTCCTTTTTTGGAACATTTCCTCTCCCATCCAGACTTGCACTGTCGGTAACGGAATTACACCGTTTCACCCCGATTCAATCAGGATTGCGGACTTTAACCGCCGGTTGGGACATTTTGTCCCTCCCTCGAAGAAATTGTATCTTGAATATAAGAGCTAAAATTATGGATGTCAAGGTACATGAAGGATTGTAGATGAAAATAATTCTAATATTAGATGAAATAGCTTTGAAGATTTTAATATCTTTTTTATTGCAATAGATTGACCTGTAAAAAGTCATTATGGTATGTTCTGATTATATTTATACGATTTGTTTAAAAGAGAAGGTTCTATGAGTCCAACCAGACCAATTAAACTTGGTGTTATCTCCTGTCCTGGTACTGAGAAAGTTACAACAGAAGTTGTCAGGCATTTAAAGAAACAATACTCAAAAAAGTATAGTAGATTAGCCAGCCATATTTCAAGAAAATATAACATGCAGGTTGAGGAAGTCTGGAGAATGATGTATCTCAATGAAGATCTTCATTCTGTTAGATTAAATCAGAATAGTATTTATACAAAGTACCAACCTCCGGAATTCAGACTCCCTGTAAAATTTACCAGATTTGCAAATGGGGAATTTAAGGCAGAAATCAATTCTTCTGTTAAAGGAATGAATATTTTTATTATACAGGATGTAGAAAATCATTATCCTATTAATTTTAATGAGAATTCTGAGGGTCATATTCTTTCGGTAAATGATCATATTTTCCTCCTTTTTGTAACTATGGATGCAGTTAGACAGGCAGGAGCTGCAAGTGTAACTTTGGTTCTCCCTACATATCCATATTCAAGGCAGCATAAAAAAAAGGGAAGAGAAGCGCTAACTGCAAGCCGTTTTGGTCAGATATGTGAGTTTATGGGTGCAAATAGAATTATAACAATCGATATTCATTCAAAAGAAATTGAAAATAGTTTTAAAAATCTTATATTGGAAAATCTTCATGGTTCCTATCAAGTTCTTCTTAAACTAAAAAAACTGGTAAATTTTGATGATCCTGATCTTGTTGTTGTTTCTCCGGATACAGGTGCTGTAGACAGAAATAAATTTTTTGCAGGAAATCTTAATAAACCTTTGGCTATGTTGTACAAAGAAAGAGATTATTCAAAAGTCTCCCATGATGCCGGAAAAACTAACATTACTAATATACGCCTTTTAGGAGATGTTAAAGGTAAGACTGTTTTTATGGCTGACGATATGCTTGGCACTGGTGGTACTCTTATAATAGCTATGAAAGCTTTAAAAGATTTTGGTGCAAAAAAAATTATTTGTTCAATAAGTTTACCTATTTTTTCGGGGGATTCTATCAGTTTTTTTGATAAGGCCTATGAAGAGGGGTTATTTGAATATATAATAGGTACAACTGCAGTTTATCATGGAAAGGATCTTTTGGATAAGGAATGGTTTGTGAGTGCTCCTGTCTCAGATTTAATTGCAAGAAGCATTTCCCGGCTCTATCATGAAAAGTCTTTAAGCCCTCTTTTGGATAATAGTAGAATGATCCAAAAACTCATAAAGAATTAGAGTGATTTATGGAGAGCTTAAAACCTTGTGTTTTATCTATTGATATAGGTACTTCTTCAATGAAGGGAGGTGTAATTTCCCTTGATGGAGAGCTTTATACTTTTGGAAGAGTTGCTCTTGCAGATACCAGTCGAAACGATTTTCTCGATTGGGATGGGCTAATCTGGAACAGAGCATTGAAGAGTTTAATTCAAATCCTGGCAAATAAAATTCCACTAAAACAATTGGATATAAAAGCTGTTGTTGTTAGTGGGAATGGGCCAACTATCGTTCCTGTCGGGTTTGATGGACAACTTATTGGACCGGGTCATTTATGGTTGGATAAAAGGGAAAAAAGAATACCTGGTCAAAAATCTTTTTTTCTTCCAGCAGTTGCCTGGATTAAAGACAACCAGCCAGGTCTTTACGAGGCTACCAGATCTTTTTTAGGTTGTCCTGAATATATATCATATGTACTTACCGGTAATTCAGCAGGATTTACTACAAATATAGAATTTGATCCTTATATCTGGACAAAAGATGGTATTGATATTTATCAATTGGATTCAGAAAAATTTCCTGATCTTATAAATATTGGAGATTTTCTTGGGAAAGTAACTAAAGAGGCTGAAGTTTCCACAGGGATCCCTTTGGGGTTACCTGTTTATGCTGGTGGGTCAGATTTTATTATGGCAATTTTGGGAACAGGAGCTGTCTATCCCGGACGGACTTGTGATAGAGCAGGAACATCAGAGGGGATTAATTACTGTTCTGATATTCCTGTGGAAAATGATCGAATTCGTACTCTTCCTCATGTTATTGATGGTTTTTACAATGCTGCAGGTATTCTTTCTTCAACCGGGGCTATTTTTGAATGGTTCAGGAGGATTTCCGGACAGAAAAATAAACCATATACAGAAATGATGGATGAAATTAAACAAATAAGCCATGAACATAATATCCCTGGTTTTTATCCATCTTTGCATAAGGGTGAGGTCTGGGAGTTTTCAGGTGGATTATTTGTAGGATTAGAAGTTGAGCATGGGTCTGCGGAAATGGGACGTGCAGTAACAACGGCAATTGCTTATGGTGTTAAAGATCTTATAGAAACTCTGGAAAAAAATAATTGTCCCATAGATAGTTTGAGAGTTTCCGGTGGGCAAGGTCGAAGTTCTGTCTGGAATCAAATGAAAGCTGATGTAACCGGTAAAATAATTGAAATACCATCTGTTATTGATACTGAATTAATGGGAAATGCCTGTGCCGGATTAAAATCAACAGGTTATTTTAATACCTTACAGCAAGCATCTGAATCAATGGTAAAGATAGTTAGAAAACACACTCCGGATAAAGTAGAAAATGAAAATTATAATGATGGATACAATTTTTATCATCAACGTTGTGAAGATCTGGTGAAAATAATTCAAAAGGGAGAATTAAAATGATAGTCAGTAAATTTGGAGGGAGTTCTGTTGCAGATGCTTCACAAATACAAAAAGTAAAAAAAATAATTGAAAGTAATTCCCAGCGGAGAATTATAGTTGTATCGGCTCCCGGTAAGCGCAATAACAATGATGAAAAAATAACAGATCTTTTATATAGATGTAATGATGAAGTTAAAAATGGATTTGGGGCAAAAAGTTTTAAAATAATACGGGAAAGATATACTGAAATTTGTAAGAATCTTGGTTTGGATGAGATGTCTGAAATACTTGATGAAGTTGAGTCCGGAATAGAAAGCCGAAAAGGACCTGATTATGCAGCTTCAAGGGGAGAGTATCTTTCTGCAAGGATGTTATCCTCTTTTTTTAAAGCCGAATTTATTGATACAGCTGAAGTGATAAGATTAACTGATGATGGTAGAGTAGAGGAATCCAGTTATAAAGCTTTAAATGACAGGATAAAAGGTACTGGCAAATATATTCTACCAGGATTTTATGGATCTAATTCTAAGGGTGAAATTAAAACCTTTTCCCGGGGGGGCTCTGATATTACTGGCGCCATTGCGGCAAGGGCTATTGAAGCTGATGTCTATGAAAATTGGACTGATGTATCCGGGCTTTTAATGTCAGATCCACGTTTGATTGATAATCCAGGAGTCGTCACAGAGTTAACATATAAAGAAATTAGGGAACTTGCATCGATAGGGGCAAATGTATTTCATGAAGAAGCTATAACTCCCGTAAAGGATTATAATATTCCTATAAATATTAGAAATACTAATAGACCGGAAGATGATGGAACTATGATAGTAACTAACAGAGATACTTCCCAATTCCCCATTGTAGGAATATCAGGGAAAACCGGATACAGGAATATTTTTATAGAAAAATTGATGATGAATCGTTACCCTGGGTTTAGGGAGAAATTATTAGTATTACTTAATCAGAATAATATTTTTCCTGAATTTGAATCTACAGGTTTTGACAGCATTTCTTTTCTTGCTCCTCTTAATCAGTTTGAGAGAGGAAGGGTTGTTATAGAGACTATTAAGGAAAAACTTCAACCTGAACTAATAGAACTTCGTCCTTCTCTTTCACTCATAGGTGTTGTAGGTTCTGGTTTGCCTGAGCAGATAGGGGTTGCAGCCGATGTTTTTACTGCCTTAAAGAATGAAAATATAAATGTTCGTTTTATTAATTACGGTGGTTCTGATATAACTTTAATTATTGGTGTGGATACAGATTTCTATCTGGATGCACTCAAAGCTATTCATAATATATTTGGAGAAAACTGAGGTGTTATTTTATTCTTTGAAAAAGCTGGCTGAAGCAATTGAGTTTGATGTTGAAGATTATATACCCTTAATTCAACTATTTTTAGAAACTACAGATGAAAGCCTTGTTGAAATAAGTGCTGCTGTAAAAAGCGCTGATAAAGATATTATTTCATCCAATATTCATAATATTAAAGGTGCTTCAATGAATCTCGGCCTGGTACCATTTACAAACATAATGGAGGAGATGAGCAAATTTAATAAAATGGGTTTATTTTCCGATATAGATAAAAGAGTGCTGGAATGTAAAACTGAATTAAATAAGGTAAAACAGGTCTTGGAGAAAAGTTAATGCAAAAAGTTCTTGTTGTTGATAATAATCCTGTAGTTCTTCAGTATATGGAAACATTTTTAAGTAAAAATGGATATACTGTTAAAACAGCAGAAAATGGATTGATAGCACTGGATATAGTTAAGGATTATATTCCGGATTATGTATTTGTAGATCTTATTATGCCCTATATTAAAGGCGAGCTTCTTGTCTCTATACTTAAAGAAAGAAAAGACCTCTCTGAAACTTCAATAATTATACTATCAGGCGTTGCTGCTGAAATTGAGCTTGACTATATTGCCATGGGAGCAGATGCATGTATTGCAAAAGGTCCTTTTAATTCTATGGGGAAACATATATCCCATGTCTTAAATGAACTGGCAAAAAATGGTAGTAATCAAAAATTTAAACAAGTAATTGGGCTTGAAGATGTTTTTAAAAGATCTATTACAGAAGAGTTGATGGTTGCAAAGCTCCATGGTGAAGTAATTCTTGAGGGTATATCTGACTGTATAATTGAATTAAGTATAGATTATAGGATTGTATATATAAATAACGCCGCTCTTAATTTTTTGAATAAAAGTGAAAAGAATGTAATTGCATCCAATCTTCTAAATAATATAGATTCAGAATGGCATGGGGAAATTATAGACTTTTTAGAAAAAATAAAAAATGGTGATACCTCAAAATCCATTGAATTAAACAGAGGGAATGAATATTTTTTAATTACTGCTAAATATCTTAATTCTACAAAAGATAATACAATTGTTCTGATTATTAAAGATATCTCTTTACATAAGCAGCGTGAAGAAGAATTAAAAAAGAAAATTAGTGAAAGGGAAATGATGATAAAAGAGGTGTATCATAGAGTTAAGAATAATCTTGCTATGGTATCCAGTATCATCAATCTTCAATTGGGTGAATCTGATAATGTAGAAGCAGTAAGAGCTCTTAATGACCTTAGAAGTAGAATTGATTCAATTTCAATGGTGCATGCCAAATTATTTCGTGGAAAAGACTTAAATAATATAAATTTGGATGATTATATTATGGATCTTGTTGCCAATTTAATTGATTCATTTGTTCATTCAGAATTAACAATTGCAGCGGATATTACATTTCCAGAGGTGGCTGTAGATTTTGATAAAGCAGTACCTCTGGGTATAATAATTACAGAATTAACAACTAATGCTTTAAAGTATGCATATGAAGGACAGGTATCAGGCTTAATATCAATTTCATACCTTGATAAAGGGGAGAATATTGAAATTATTTTTGCTGATAATGGAAAAGGACTTTCATCAGATTTATCAGTTGAAGGAGCGGAGACTCTTGGGTTTAATCTAATAACCACTCTTGTTATGCAATTGCAGGGAAGTGTAAATGTTGAAAATAAAAACGGGGCAGTATTTACTATAACACTACCCCGGCTGTAATTATGGCTTTAAATGAAATGCTTTCTGTTTTTAATTTAAAACCAATTCTGTTTCAATATCAAAAAAACATGATTTTGAATAATCAGGAATAAAATAAACTTCATCATTTACCTTAAGATCTACTTCAGGTCCTGTTCTTGCAATAAACTGGTGATTCCCTGTACTTAAGTAAAGATGAATTTCAGCTCCAAGTGGTTCTATTACAGTAACTTTTGATGGAATTGTAACACCCTCAACTTCATTATGTGAATATTTAAGATCTTCAGGTCGAATACCAAATACAACACTTTTACCAACATATTCTTTTAGATATTCACATCCTTTGACTTCAGCACTAAAAGTTCCTTCTTGAATAATTAAGTTTCCACCTTCTTCTTTTACTTCTACATTCATGAAGTTCATTGGAGGTGATCCAATAAATCCTGCTACAAATCTATTTGCTGGTTTGTTATAAAGATCAAGGGGAGATCCAATTTGATGAATAAGACCATCTTTCATAACTACAATCTTATCTGCCATGGTCATAGCTTCTACCTGATCATGAGTTACATAGATTATGGTTGCATTTAATCTGTTATGAAGGGCTGAGATTTCCGCTCTCATGGTTACTCGTAGTTTTGCATCGAGATTTGAAAGAGGTTCATCAAAAAGGAATACTTTTGGCTGCCTTACAATTGCCCTTCCTACTGCAACACGCTGTCTCTGACCCCCAGAGAGGGCTTTTGGTTTTCTACTTAATAATTCTTCGATGTCAAGAATCTTGGCCGCATCACTAACACGTTTTTCAATTTCATCTTTGGAAAATTTTCTAATTTTGAGTCCAAACGCCATATTGTCATAAACTGTCATGTGGGGATAGAGTGCATAGTTCTGAAAAACCATCGCAATATCTCTATCTTTTGGCGGTACATCATTTACAACTTTCCCATCAATGGAAAGTTCTCCTTCTGTAATATCTTCAAGTCCTGCAATCATTCTTAATGTTGTGGACTTTCCGCATCCTGAAGGGCCTACAAGAACTACAAACTCTCTGTCATTTACTGTAACGTTAATGTCTTTTGCTGCCCTGACATCACCATCGTACACTTTACCGATGCCCTTTAATACTACTGTTGCCATATTAGCCTCCGAAATTTATCTTATGATACAAGAGTAGTATGAAAATAGCTGCTTGTCAATAAAAGTTTTTTGCGCCTTTTCATATTTTAAAGCTGACAAGATCTTTAAGACCTTAGCTTTTAAATGTAAGACTAACAGTAGTGCCGTTGCTTTTGCTTATAATAACTTTACCTTTAATTTGATCGGATAATGCCTCTACCAGGAGAGTACCCATACCATTTGTAGTATCAGGGTTTTTTAATGCTGAAATACCAATCCCATTATCTTTAATAATAATGGAAACTACTCCGGATTCATCCTTACCTACTGAGATATCTATTCTACAGTTTTTTTGATCTGGAAATGCATGTTTAAATGCATTGATAATAATTTCATTCACAAGAAGGCCACATGTAGTAGCACGTTCAATATCCAGATAAAGATTATCTCCTGTTAAAGTTACTTGAATTGGATTTGTTGGATTATTAAAAGTAGTTGAAATTGTAGCAATAATTTGATTCAGATAATCATGAAAATCAATCTGTGTAAAAGAATCTGTAGAATAAAGCAGCTCATGAACAAGAGACATAGATTGTATTCTACTCTGAAGTGGTTTAAAAGTATTTTGTATTAATGCATCTGACAAATCTTCCATTTGCAGATTAATAAGACTGTTTATAATTTGCAGGTTATTTTTTACTCTATGATGAACTTCTTTTAATAAGATATTTTTTTCTTCAAGTGATGAATTAAGGTTCAGTTCTGATTCTCTTTGGGATGTAAAGTCCTGCCCTATAGATAGTAGCTCAATTATTTCTCCATTGTTATTGAAAAGCATCGTATTTGACCATAAAATCCATACTTCTGCTCCACTTGACGTAATATTTTTATTTATCCCATTCCAATATTTCTCATCCTGGTAGAAAATTCTTTCAAGTATATTGATATCATTAGAATCATGTGTATTTAGTACAGTTTCCTGAACAGTCGACCCTATGAGTTCCTCTTTTGAGTATCCATAAAAATTCAAACCAAATGGATTGCAGTAGGTTATAGTTCCATCTGGTTTGACTCTCATTATTATACTATTGATATTTTCAACCAAATCCCCATACTCTTTTTGGCTTTTCCTTAGATATGAAAAAGCTGAACCTAATCTGGCTTCCATATCTGAAAAAGCTTCAGCAAGTGAACCAATTTCATCTTTTCTTACAAGAATATTATGGGGAATGATCAATTTTGTGATATTATTAGTATCCAGAGAAATACCGGAAACAAGATTGCTCAATTGTACAATGGGTTTTGTTGTTTGTTTTGCAATAAAATAGCTCAAAAGAAGTGCACCTAGCAGGAATATAATAAAAATAAATATCCCCAATGTCCCGGCTCTATAAAATGCCGACATATAATCTGCTTCCGGAATAATTACCAGCACATTCCATCTTAACCCAGATGGACCATAATATGGGGTAGCCCTAATTCGGTATCTTATGTTTTCTATTCTCATTGGGAACTCAGAAACGGTATTTGTATAATTATTTTCAATACTTAATTGAAATTTTTTTGATACAGTTGAGAATAATAAATTATCGAGATTTGCACCTGTAAGTCTTCTATCCAAATTATCCAGTAATGGAGCCCCTTTAGAATTAGCGATAGCCAGACCGGAAGGTTCCAGAATAAGTACTGATGAATTAGTCCCTTTTGATAATTCAGACAGAAAATTATTAATGCCATCCAATGTAATAGAAGTTGTTATAACCCCACTAAAACCCCTTTCTGCAGAGAAGTAAGGCTGATTATTTGAAATAGCAGGCTGCATATTTGATGAATATAAATATATGTCAGACCATGCTGGGAGTTTTTTCTCCCTGGATGTAAGATACCAGGGTCGATTTCTTGGATCATAACTTTCGATAACTTTTTGAAGAGATTGTTTCTGCCCTGATTTATTGGTGCTCCATAATTCAAGGTTGTTATTATTAATATTTCCTGTTCTTATACTCCCATCTTCTATCCTTTGTGCTTCTATGTAATTACCAGTTTCTGTTCCGAAAGCAACAAGATTTACCGTTTTAAAAATATAAAGTTCTTTATAAAAAAACTTTCGAAGAAGATCTAAGTTATTTATATGCTCAGTATTAATTCTTAAAAATGAATCAGTAAGGTTGTTAATAGTTTGGGGTGTGCTTAGATACTCATCCATTTTTATAATAACTTTATTAGTAATTTCTTTATGAATTGTGCTAATTGTTTCTCTAATTAATACCCTATTCAGGTTAAAGGTTATAAACCCAAAACTGATAAATATTAGGAAAATGAGGAGGCTTGTCACTATTGTAATTGACGTTCGAAGATGTCTGAATTTCATAATCTCTTACCAAAGCATATTTTCTTTACCGTATTTTAGCAATAAACGAATCATGATATACTATGAAAAAATCTGCCGGTGATAGTTAATCCTCAATAGAATGTATCTTTATCATATTGGTTCTGTTTATTCCTGTTAAAGGCATACTGCTTACAGCAACAATTTTATCTTTCTGTGAGCAGAGTCCATTTGAGGTAAGTATTTTATCAGTATTCTCAAATAGTTCATCGCTTGATTCAGCCATCTCAATTTTAATTCCGTAAACACCTCTAAAAACAGTGAGTCTTCTTAGAACTCTCTCGTCCGGTGACATTCCCAGTATTGGTTTCGATGGCCTGTATTTACTCAATGATTCTATTGTACGGCCGGATCTTGAGAATCCCACCATGAATTTTGGAGAAATAGTATTGCAGAGAGTACAGGCGGAATAACAGAGAGCATCTGCATCATCTTCTGCTTTACCTGATAAATTATATATTTTTTCAGTAAGTTCTGTGTAGTTTATCTCTTTTTCTGTTCTCTCCGCTATACTGGACATAACTGTAACCGTTTCTATGGGATATTCCCCCATAGCTGTTTCCCCAGAGAGCATTACCGCATCAGTTCCATCAAATATTGCGTTAGCAACATCATTTGCTTCTGCTCTTGTTGGTTTAGGTTTTGAAATCATAGATTCCATCATCTGGGTTGCTGTAATGACTGGTTTGTGAGCTACATTACATTTGTGTATTATATGTTTTTGCAGAATTGGAACATCCTGGGCTGATGTTTCTGCTCCCAGGTCTCCTCTTGCAACCATTATACCGTCAGATTCCTCAATAATTCTATCGATGTTTGTTATTGCTTCGGGTTTTTCAATTTTAGATATAATAAAAGCTGTTTTCCCTTTATCTTCAATTATCTTTCGTAAGCTGGTTATATCTTCAGCTCGTCTGACAAATGAAAGTGCTACAAAATCAACATCATTTGAGAGACCAAAATTAAGGTCTTCCAGATCTTTTTTAGTTAATGCCGGAGTACTAAGAGGAGTGTCCGGTAAGTTAATTCCTCTGAAAGAACGGATCAATCCTCCATTCATAACTTTACAGGTAATTATTCTATTTTCAATTGATTGAATTTTAAGTTCAATATTTCCATCATCAAGAAGAATTTTTTCTCCTGGCTTTGCTTCGTCAGGGAGGGGCTTATAATTTATACTAAGCATTTCCCAATTTCCAACAATATCATCTGTTGTAAGCTTAAGGGTTGAATCCTTTTCAAGTTCAATTATATCTTTACTCTGTTTCCCAGTTCGAATTTTAGGACCTTGAAGATCCAGAAGTATACCAATGAACTTACCTGTTTTTATTGATACTTTACGTATATTATCAATTGTTGTTTTATGGAAATCATAGAACCCGTGAGACATATTCATCCTTGCAATATCCATTCCAGCTTCTACCAGTTTTTGCAGAATTTTTTCATCCTGGCTTACTGGTCCTATTGTACATACTATTTTTGTTGATTTCATAACTTCAATTCTACTCCATTAAGTAAGTTAATGTAAACTATATTTTCTTTTCCGATTCACCAGAAGAGGTTTTTATAAAAATTACTTTTTACTTTTAGGTCAGAATACTGTTATTTCAGTTAGAAGTGTATTAAACTTATGGTATGGTTGTTTGGGAAGATATGACAGAAGCTGAAAGGGATAGATTTATATATCTTACCTTGAGTGAAGATGCTCTAAAGGCTATTATTGTTATTATGCAGAAAAAACATGGCCCGGATGTCTCTACCGAAGATATTATGCGCTTTGCATTTAAGGTTGCCAGGAACAGGATGATACCGAAAAAACTAAAATCTAAAAATGAAAAATAAAGAAAAAACAGTTAATACAGTTTCTAATAAATACCTCTCTTTTGTCTTGATGTATCAAAGGAAACAGGTCGCTCTTTTAAATATAGATCATAAAGAATGTACTCTTTATGATAAAATAGGAGATGGTTTTCTAAATCCATATCTTAAAGGTTTTAGTGATAAAAAGCTCAAGCTTAGATTGATGAAAGATGCTGGTTCCTGGCAACTGGAATCAAATCGTGAGGTTTTTGTAAACGGAGTTGCCTGGCGTAAAAGAATTCTAAAAGATAATGATAAAATTTTTCTTGGTGAGTATAGGTTAATCTTTAAAGGTCATTTTGTAGAAGATATTTCTCCTTCCCCAGTACATGAAAAAAACTTTAAATGGAAGAAAGGTTTACGTTTCTTAGAGGTAGCAGCTGTTGTCCTAAGTGCTTCCTTCCTCTGGTATTGTACATCATTAAATCATAATACAGTGGAAGTAACGGTAAGAGATGAATCTCAGGTTATTGGACACGAATCGGAACTCCCTTATAATTTTAGTGAGGAACTTGATAATGTTGAAGATGCACCTTATGTACAAAAAGAAAGGGACCTGAAGTATGCGGTCGATTCCTTATTAAGTACATATGCCCCTGGAGAAGCTCTAGTCCCTCAGAAACTGGATATCCTATTTATTCATGCTCATCCGGATGATGAAAGTCTTGATTATGGGTTGTATATGGCTGAAGCATCATTAGCCGGGAAATCAATTGGAAATATTATATTTACAGATGGAGATTCGGGATTTGATAAATACCCTGATCGACCTATAGATGGTTTTTACAAAGATATGTATCTTAAGGGAGCTGACCTTGCTGAAGTTAGAGTTCAGGAAGCACAGAATGCTCTGACTGTACTGGGTTCAAAAGTTTATATTAGATTGGGATTGTGGAATAGAGCTTATACCTCTGAAGAGGCTTCCAAGAGTGTTGGTACCCTAATAACTGAATGGGGTGGTCAGGATGAGCTTATAAATAAACTTGTTAATATAATGGAGATTTTCAGGCCGGAAGTTATAGTTTCTCCAGATGGGCCCTGTGATGCAAGCGAACATTTTGAGCATGAAGCAGTAGGTCTGGTTTCTGAGCTGGCAGTTAGTGTTTATATGGAAAGAAATCCGGGCAGTCTGGAAGCTTATCTTAAATTAGTTGATGTAGAGCAGCTTGGAGCATACCCCGATGTGCCGCTTTTGGAGATTGATGCAGTCGAAGATAGAAAATACAGAGATTTAAAATATGCAGCTTTGATGATGCATCAAACCCAGGCCGATGCCAGTTATTTCGGGATAAAACGATTGGAGAAATATCCTGTGGAATATTATATTGTGAATTATCGTTCAAAATCTCCCTTAGACTCAGCTCTTGCTTTTTTAGATAAGAAAATGGTAGAAACTCTTTCCGAACCAACTTATTGAGGAAAAGAATAATTAATGGTAAATAAACAACTAACACTAAGAAGTCTTCTGGCAATAGCTCTGCCCATGATTATTTCCCAGGCTTCTGAGACTATAATGCTTTTTGCTGATCGTTTATTCCTTTCCAGACTTGGAAAAGAGTTTATGGCTTCTGCTATGAGCGGGGGATTAACATTTTTTACTGTTGTAAGCCTATTCGGGGGAATTGTAGGATATTCAAATGCTTTGGTAGCCCAGTACTATGGAGCTGGTCGTTACTCTAAATGTTCTCAATCTGCAAATCAGGCTATTTATCTATCTGGGTTTTTATATCCCGTTCTATTTCTTTTCCTACCTCTTGTTTACCTGTTTTTTAATTTAGTGGGGCATGCTCCTGAACAGATCGTACCTGAATTTTCATATTTTAAAATACTAATGTTTGGTTCAATCTTCTTTTTATTAAGAAATTCATTTACTGGTTTTTTCCTGGGCATAGGAAAAACCAGAATAGTGATGTATGCAAATATTGTGGGAATGCTTGTAAATATTCCAGCAAATTATATTCTGATTTTTGGAAAATTGGGGTTGCCAGCTCTTGGTATTGAAGGTGCTGCTATTGGAACACTTATTGGTAGTTTTATAATATTTCTAATACAACTTTCTGTATATTTTAGCAGGAAGTATAGGGATATGTATGGAACTGGACAGGAATTTAAACTAAGACTGGATCTTCTTCGGAAATTGTTAAAATTTGGAACTCCTGCAGGACTGGAAACTTTCCTGAATGTTGGAGCTTTCAATTTATTTATTCAGCTTATGCATTCCTACAGTGCTGATATTGCTGCAGCTGTAACTATAACATTCAATTATGATATGGTCGCTTTTATACCTATGATCGGTCTAAGTTATGCTACCACAACTGTAATAGCCCAGCAAATGGGTGCGAATAATCCCGCAGGTGCAAGATTGGGGGTTAGATTAGCTATGAAGGTGGGGCTTAGTTATGCTTTTGTGATGATGGGTTTTTTTATATTTGCTGCCGGACCTTTGGTTCGAGTTTTCACAACTGGTTTGCCTGGAGATAGTTCTCTTGTCGAATCTACAGCGATTACTTTATTAAGAATGGCTTCTTTATACACAATTGGAGATATAACTCAACTGGTTTTTGCCGGTGCCCTTCGTGGTGCAGGAGATACTAAATTTGTTATGAAAGTATCTGTAATATTGCATTGGATCTTTGCAGCTCTTTCTTTTTTTATGATAAAAGTTCTGATTGTTTCTCCAGTAGTAATGTGGGTTTTTATGATTATTTTTGTATTATCCATTGGTTTTGTCCTTGTCTTAAGGTATAGAAGTGGGAAATGGGAAGAAATTAAGCTAATTTAATAAAAAAAAGTACAAAATTTAGTTGAATACTGTAATAAACCTGATAGAATACTAGTAGTTGATTTGAAGAGGAAACTTTTCTTCTCAATTAATGTAATAAACTTTATCCCAGGAGTTGTAAATGGCTGAAAACGAAACGTTGGTAGTTGCTTCTAAAGTTAAAAACTACATAAAGACTGTTGGTGGACTTAACTGTTCTGCTAAAGTAATTGATGTACTTTCTGACAAAGTAAAAGAAGTATGTGATGCAGCAATTGAAAATGCTAAAAGCAGTAAAAGAAAAACTGTACTTGAAAAAGATATCTAGCCTCAATTTAATTAAGCATATAAAAGCAGGGATATGATTTTTGATCATATCCCTGCTTTTTTTTATATCTAATCTGAAGAGTAACTGTAGTAAATTATTGCGGCATTACTTATAGTTGTTTTTGGACTTTTCTATTTTTTTATATTTAAAGAAATTCCCGGTGTTGGGTATGTTGGTTATTTCTGTTGGTGTAATGGTAGCTGTACTTGTTCAACGAATAAAAGAAATTAAAGAGGGAGAGGAAGATGATCTTAGTAAATACTGATTTTATTACAGGAAAAGAGATTGAAACAATTCAAATAGTCAAAGGAGCTATAATACAGTCAAAACATATGGGAAAAGATATTATGGCCAGTTTTAAGACCATTGTGGGTGGCGAGCTGAAAGGGTATTCAGAGATGATGAATGAGGCCAGAGCTAAGGCCACTAAACGTATGGTAGAAGAGGCTGAGGGCCTTGGGGCTGATGGAGTTATAAACGTGCGGTATGCATCTGCAGCTATCATGCAGGGTTCTGCTGAAGTAATGGCATATGGCACTGCTGTTAAATTTAAATAAATGATCCGTAGAGACATTCCATAGGGCGTCTCTACGGTTTTGCTTTAATCCTTCCGACTGACTAACTGTAATATCCCATTCTCATGTAATTTTAATATTTGTAAAATTATTATTGTCTTTATATTCTATATTAATATTCGAATAATTTATATCTCCGTTTTTGTAGGAGTCTGTATACTTATTTAGAAAAAATCTTGATCCTAAAACCGATGCGAATAGTATTACTACTATAACAAGACCTGTTATGAACAGAATTTTATTACTAGTTTTCATTTGGTACTCCCTTTGTTGCTGAGATCGTTCCTCATCGCTTCGCTCTTCCGGTACGACTCATTGGCGATCAGGGACGAAGTCCCCACCAGCTGCGTTTCTATATTCTTTATAGAGGGTTTCGATTGCTCCTAATTCCATTCCCAAAAGATCCAGAGATTTAAAAAACAGAGGGAGTTCATTTTTTATAAAGTCCTGTCTTTTAGTATCAATAGTCAGGTCTATGGCATTTGAAGCCACAAAATATCCTATTCCTCTTTTATTATTAATAATCTGCTTATCCTGCAAATATCCGTATGTTCTTGCTATTGTGTTTGGATTAACTTCCATATCTACTGCCATCTCCCTTACTGAAGGTATTCTTTCCTCTTCTTTCCATCGTTTAGATAAAATATTGTCTGTTATTCTGTCAGCAATCTGTATATAGATTGCCTTTTTCTCTTTAAATTGCATTTTTTACCTCAACTTCTTTAATCCTGAAATAAGAGATAGTCCAGAATAATGGTGCAGGTACAAGCCAGTAGAGAATTTTTAGAGTTTTAATCAGATTTGTAAAACTACTTGTATTAAGAGGTATTTTATCCCATTGCATTATAAGGCTGGTATCACCAATTTTGAATAAACCCTCAAACAGATCAAAAAAAACTATTCTTACAAATAAAGCTGTAATAATTGTTATTGAGAGTTGTAAAAGGAAAATAACATTTATTGTTTTAATAAAGTGGAATTTTCTGAAGTAGACTGCTCCAAGAAAAAATATGCTTTGAGCTACCAAATAGTGTGCCATTAAAGTCCAGACCATTTTCGTAAAGGGATTAAATATTTCATTATGTCTTTTGAAGATTAGCGTATTCACACCTTCTGAAAGATATGAAATTACAGTTACTCCGATTAATGTGAAAAGTGCAAACCCAATTGTACTAATAAGCAATCTACTAAAAAATTTTTCAAAATTAGATGCTGGAAGAAGTAAATAATTCTGAGCAGTTTCTTTTTTGTGCATCTCTTTGAAAACCATACTTGTTACAATAAGACCTCCTGCAAATAGTAGATTTGTAAAAAGAGAAAAATATAGTTCTCCTGATGGTGCATTAGTGTAGGCTGATATAGCTGATATAAGATAAATTACTGCTGTTACTGCTCCAAAAGCAATTAAAGTAGTATTAACGTTATTAAGAATATCTCTTTTAAATAGATGAAGCAGCCTTAAAGGTGAAATAATATTAGTTGTTTTCATTGTTAGTTCCTCCATTAAAAACTGATTTTACTCCAGACGGATTTGAAATAACTGTATTAAAGAGTGTTTCAAAGTCAATATCTATCTGATCCTGATCGGTATTAGCCATTACAGCCTTATATCCATCTATCTCTTTTTCCAAATATAGAACAGTATCTTTTGCTGGCTCTTCAGTTAATTTTTTTACTGTTAATTTATTTGTCACCTGTTCAACATATTCGTTAAAAATTACTTTTCCTTCATCAACGATGATTATTGGATCAATTAAGTTTTCCATATCTCTAACCTGATGAGTTGAAATGATTATTAGTCTGTTTTCTGTACCTGCTGATGCAATGATCCTTCTAAACTGTGTTTTTGATGGAATATCAAGACCATTTGTTGGTTCATCCAGAAGAAAAATACGGCTATTGCAGGCAATTCCAAAACTGATTAGAAACTTTTTTTTCTGGCCGTAGGAAAACGAGTTTAATTTTTGATCCATTGGTAGTTTAAATTCTTCCAATAGTTCCATAAATCTAACATTATCAAAATTAGTATAAAAAGGAGCATAGACTTTTTTAAAATCTATCGCTTTTAATCCGGGAAGATAATATTCCTCTGGTAAGAAAAATATATCCTGTAAAAATTCAGGATTTCTTTGTTTGGGTATAAAATTGTTTACTTCAATTTTTCCAGTATTAGGAAAAAGTAAACCGGATATTATTTTTAACAGACTGGTTTTTCCTGCCCCGTTTTTTCCTAATAGGCCGTATATATTACCCGGCTTAAGTTCTAATGAGAGGTTTGAAAATAATTTTGTCTTTTTGTAGGCAAAATCCATATTTTTAATATTTACCATAACACCTCCTAGTGTTCTATTAAACTAGTACACTAGGAATGTATCTCTAAATGTTTTATTTGTCAAGAAATATTTTTCGATTTTAATTAAAAATTCTGTAATAATATGTGAAATACACTTATTGGCGAGGGTAATTCATCCCTATGAGCGTAATCTTGCTTTCAGAATTAAAAGAATTACCAGACTCCCTATAATGAAAATCATCAGCATAGGGAATCCTATGGCAATTCCGAACCAATTTGCAGCATAACCTACAATCCATGGTCCAATAAGTCCTCCAAGGCCGGCAAAGAAGAAAAGAAAACTTAAGGCTCTTGCTTTATTTTTCGGAAAAATTTTAGCAGCAACTGCTATTGCAGTAGGAAATATCATAGCAAAAAAGAGACCAGTTAAGGGTAGCAGATATGAAGAATATTTACCTGGAAGTACTCCTACTCCAAAAGATATTAGAGCAAGACAGACAGTAATTATCAGACTTTTTATATATCCTATTCTATCAACAATAAGACTGGCTATTAGCCGACCCAGCATCATGAATGCCCAAAATAATGTCAGCATTATAGATGCGGATTTTAAACTGAAATTTTTAACCTTATATAGATAGTCGACTATCCATGACGATATGCCTATTTCTCCTGCTACATAAAGCATAATGAGGAGAGCCAAGAGGATAAGATTTGTATTAATAAGTTTATTGGCACTTTTTAGATTATTAATATTATTTTTTTGAGATTTAGGTGAAGTAAATCTTAGGAAGAGGAAAATTAAAGGGAAAAGTAAAATTGGTAAGAAAGATCCCTTGTAGGCTGTTTGCCATGGCAGGTTTTTTTCCAGCAGAATACCAGCCATCCAGGGGGCAATCATAGAACCCGCACCATGAAATACTGCAAGGAGGTTAAGGTACTTACCGCTTTTTTCATGATAAATATCAGTAATAGCACCATTTGCTCCTACCTCAATACCGCCCAGGGCTATTCCAATAGAGAAAAAAAGTGGATACAGAAGAATTTTATCCTGGACAAGGCTCATCCCTGCTACTGCTAGTGATATTACAATACCTGAGAGTAGAAGGACATGTCGGTTACCGTATTTCCCTGCAAGAAATCCTGAACCAAGTATGGAGAGCATAAATCCCAAATAGAGCATTAGAAGAATATTACTTCCCTGAGCATAGGACAGAGTGAATTCTTCAAGCAAAACAGGAATAAGAGGCCCTTTCAGATTATCTGCAAAACCAAAGATTAAAAAAGCAAAAAAGGTACCAATTGTGATAATAATTTTTGTTGGTTTTTCCCTGAGAATCATGAAGCCTCCAGGGTCTGAGTGTACTGGAAGGTTGAATAATCATCAATCCATTTTGGAAAATGGAAAATGAAAAATGACATATTTGGTTAATGTTAGTATATTGATAATATTAAAAACAAATATTGGAGAAGAATATGGAATATAGAAGGCTAGGATCTGCCGGGTTAAAGGTAAGTGCATTATCCTATGGTTCCTGGGTAACATATGGATCCCAGGTGAATGTTGATCTTGCAGTAAGGTGTATGAAAGCAGCATATGACAATGGGGTTAATTTTTTTGATAATGCAGAAGCTTATTCTAGTGGCAAATCAGAAGAAATTATGGGTCTGGCATTAAAAAAGCTGGGATGGAGAAGAAGCAGTTATATAGTCTCAACTAAAGTATTTTGGGGGTTGAATGATGGTCCCAATGAAAAAAATACTTTAAACCGAAAATATTTAATGGAATCCATAGATGGATCTCTAAAAAGACTAGATATGGATCATGTAGATTTGCTCTACTGTCACAGACCTGATCCTGAAACTCCAATTGAAGAGGTTGTTTTTGCTATGAGCGATATTATTGCGACCGGCAAAGCTCATTACTGGGGGACAAGTGAATGGAGTGCAGCAGAGATTATGGAAGCCTGGCAGATAGCAGAGCGTCATCATCTTCGTAAACCCCAAATGGAACAGCCTCAATATAATCTTTTGACAAGAGACAGAGTCGAGAAGGAGTATGCAAGATTGTATGAAGATATTGGTCTGGGTCTTACTACCTGGAGTCCTCTTGCTTCCGGCTTGCTAAGTGGAAAGTATAACGATGGTATTCCTGAAGGGTCAAGACTGTCTTTAAAGGGTTATGCGTGGCTTAAAGATGGTGTTCTAACTCCTGAAAGAATAGAGTCAGTAAAGAAACTTGGGAAAATTGCAGCTGATCTTGGGGTTACAACCGCACAGCTTACACTGGCCTGGACAGCAGGTAATCCCCGGGTAAGTAGTGTAATTACCGGTGCAAGCAGACCGGAACAGGTTGTTGAAAATATGAAGGCCTTTGAACTTATTTCGAAACTTGATGATGGTGCGAGGAAGGAGATTGAGGGATTATTTCAGTAATGGGATAATCCTGTTCACTTTACTTTTACTCCATTCCGGTTCATCCGTTGAAATGACTGGTTCATTCTTTGTTAGAAGCTGTTGAGTGAATTTAAATTGCAGCAAATACTTCCCGTATTAGAATGAAACATCACATTTTTCTGGAGGATATATTGATGAAACGTTATTCTATTATTGTACTGCTCTTGGCAATGAGTATTTTTGCCTTCGCAGCAGGTTCACCTGAAGTTGCAGAAACCGAGGCACCTGAAGCAGGTCACGGTGAAACTGAAATTGTTGTATACAGTACTATTTTTGCTGAATATGCTGAAGCAATGAAAGCAGGCTTTGAAGCTTTACATCCCGGTGTTACTGTTCATGTTCTTAACCCTGGTGGTACAGAAGCAATGTTTAAAAAACTTGAATCTGAAGCTGGGAACCCGCAGGCTGATGTAGTTCATGCCGGATCTATGATCAACTATCAGCATGCCATTACTCTTGGATTACTGGAACCATATGCACCTCAGGCTCCTGGTTTTGAATCTTCTCTGGCAGTTGGATCAAGTCAGCTGCAGCTAAGCCATCCTGAAAACTATTACCATGTATGGTCTTTGATGTTTACTGGTATTATGTACAATCAGCAGGTTATTGATCGATATAATCTACCTGTTCCAAAGACTTATCAGGATCTTACTAATCCAGTTTACAAGGATCAGATAATAAGTGCTAATCCACTTAAGTCTTCAACAGCTAGTTCCAATGTTATGACTATGATTCAGATTTATGGTGATGAAGCTCCTGCTCTACTACTCAAGTTCCAGTTCAAGAATCTATACACTTGTTAAAAGGGTGAGTTTGCTCTGGCCATCGGTTTGTCCCGACCAGCTCTTGTAGCAATGGGTGAAGGCTATCCTGTTAACTTTGTATTCCCTGTAGACGGCAGTCAGATCTATGATAACTCTATGGCTCTTGTTAAAGGTGCTAAACATCCCAATCTAGCCAAAGAGTTTATGGATTATATCCTTGGTAACGAAATGCAGTTGAAGGGAACAGAATACCTTTATATTCCAGTTAAAGCCGGTGTAATTGATCCTTCATTACCATACAGTCTTGAAAGTGCTGTTTCCGGTATTGGAAACATTTATTCTCCTGATCCTGCTCTTGCAGAAGAAAACAGAACATTGATACAGGATACATTTGGTGAATACATCCGAACAAAGGGTACAAAATAACTGATTGTCCCTATCTTTTACCGCCTGCATAGTAGGCGGTAAAAGAATTGATTCTTTATCCTGGAGTATTTAATGAAGCGTGCATATTCATTTTCCTGGTTTCATCTTGCATATGCAGTTGTAACTATTCTTTTATTTATTTTTCTGGTAATACCTATTGCAAAATTATTTATGGGATCCTTTGGAATGCTTTTTGATCAGGTAAGACCCCTTCCTGATGGTTTTTTCTTTTATCTTTTAAGTGTTACTAAAAATACTATGAAGATGGCATTTCTGACGACCATATTAGCTGTAATTATTGCTATGCCTTTGGCATTTTTAATTGTAAAACTTCAAATTCCCGGGGCTGTTGTATTTCTGGCCCTGCTTTCTATTCCATTAATTACTCCTGCATTTATTTCGAGTTTTGCTACAATTATTTTATTGGGTAACAGTGGTGTAATCACCATGTTTTTTGAATTGTTTAACATTGATCTTCCGTCAATATATGGTCTTTCTCACATCCATGGGTGATGAAAGGATTCCCATAATTTTTGGAGCCTGGACTCTTGTTCTGTCTTTTATATTGTTGTTCATTGTAACCCGACTAATGAAACTGACAGAAATTAAACATAAATTCAGACTGGGCATAATGACCTATAACAGGCCAAAAGCAAGAAAAGCAGGATTTATAGCTCTATTATTAGTAACTATTTTATTTCTTGCTCCCTATGTTGCCATTATTATTCAGTCTTTTGGAACAATATGGGCTTATGAATGGCTGCCCAGAGGCTTTACAATGGATAACTATATTACAGCATTTAAAGATTTCAGGCCAATCAGAAATACTATTATTCTCCTTCTAACTGTAACTCCTGTGATCATAATATCCAGTGTAATATTTGCACATATGTTTAAAAACCGAAGAGAATTGGCCTGGGTTAACTACCTTACATTGCTGCCTTTTACTATACCCGGGGTTATTATTGCTGTAAGTCTTTTGCAAACCTATTCTGGTGTAACTATCGGACAAACAGATCTGATTGCAACGGTTTATATTCTAATTATAGCTGTCAGTATACGGCGTCTTCCATTTGTTCTTAAGATTATAGAGGCAGGTTTTTCCAAGATTGATGTAAGTCAGCAGGAAGCGGCTTTCAGTCTGGGTGCAAGTGAAGTGAAAACATTTTTCTCTGTTATACTTCCACAGCTAAAACCGGTAATATATACAGCTGCTATAATTGGTATTATAAAAGTAGCTACAGAACTTTCTTCCAGTCTTATGCTGACTCCTCCTGGTTGGAGGAATATGTCTTTATACATTGCCTACTATGTGGAAGAGGGATTTATAGCCAGGGCTTCCGCAATGGGTATTATTCTTATTATAATTGTAGGAGCTGGGACATTAGCGTCAAATCTTTTAACAAAAAAGGAAAATAAAAAACATGCCTGAGATAATTATTCAGAATCTACAAAAAAACTTTGGTAAAACTGAAGCAGTTAGAGATCTTTCGATCTCCATAGAGAAGGGTGAGTTTGTCTCCCTTTTAGGTCCTTCAGGCTGTGGAAAAACAACATTACTTCGTATGATAGCCGGTTTTGAAACACCAACCAGTGGTGAAATATTCCTGCGGGATCGTAATATAATCGAAATTGCTCCTCAAAAACGTAATATTGGTATTGTTTTTCAGGATTATGCTATTTTTCCAACTATGAATGTGTTTAACAATATTGCATATGGCCTTAAGGTTAAAAAACTCAGTAAAGAGGAAATTGCTGAGCGGGTTGCTGAATATCTGGAGATGGTTGGATTAACAGGGTATGAAAAACGTCTGCCCTCTCAGTTATCCGGGGGTCAGCAGCAGCGTGTAGCTCTTGCACGAGCATTGATTATTAAACCGGATGTACTACTTCTGGATGAACCTCTTTCCAATCTTGATGCAGCACTTCGCTTGAACATAAGAAAGCAGCTTAGAAAAATTCAGCAGTCTTTGGGTATTACAGCAATATTTGTTACCCATGATCAGGAAGAGGCTCTTTCTATATCAGACAAGATTTTTGTTATACGTCAGGGTGAACTTATGCAGGGGGGGCGACCTGAAGAGATCTATCGGGAGCCTCATAATGATTTTGTTGCCGGATTTATTGGTAAGTCAAATATCCTTTATGGTCGTGTCAGTGGACATGAAGATGGCTTAACAGTTGTTGATATTGGAAGCAGGCAATTTTATTCAAAATCCGGAGAGGTTATTCCAATGGGGAGTGATGTATGGCTCTCTTTAAGACCTCAGTATATTCAATTGAATAACAATACTGATTCTGATCTTCAAGCCAAAAACACCATATCCGGAACCATCAATTATATTGAGTATCTGGGAGGTCTTGTCAAAGGGGAAATATTCATATCTAATGAATTAACCCTCGAGTTTGAACAGCCTATTAGAGGAAATTCTGCACCGGAATTAAAACAGACACAATCTGTTACTGGTTCATTTGCACCGGAAGATGTTGTTATAGGAAGAAATATCCGCAGACTTGATTAAAGGTATACTTTGCGAAAGCGGAGTTCTTTCGATTTTACTTCAGAATTTTGAAATCAATACTCCCCATATTTTTGGATTACCAGGTCTGGTCTTAACCCAGTTAACAGTTTCTGTTCCATATGCGACATTTATAATTGCAGCAGGATTGCAAGGGGTTCCCAGACATATTGAAGAAACTGCAGCATCAATGGCTACCCCTTCATTAAAAATCTGGACTGATATTGTTCTTCCCTGTGTGTATCCTCATTTAATGATTGTTGTTCATTCATTCGGGGCAATCTGGACATATGAACTTTCCCCAAGAAACTGGACTGGTGAACACTATTTGCAGATAATTAAGGCACCGTCTCTTTTGAAAGATACACTCTCCATTGCACTTATAGCGACCCCCATTCTGGTTACCTTCGGACTCATTTTGGGCCATAGAATGTATTTTAAAAAAGAGTGGAGATTTCTAAATTTTATAATGATTATCCCTTTTGTTCTTCCTGGTGTTGTTCTTGCTGCACTTATTATCGGTCTCATCAAAACAGTAACAGAGCTTTCAGCATCCCTTATAATGGCACCTCTAAACTGGAAAAGTTTATCACTGGGTATTGTCTATTTCATAGAACAAGGTCAGTTATCCAGGGCTTCTGCATTGAGTATTATTCTTGTAGCAGTTATTGGGGCCGGCACATTTGCTGCAGCATATTGGTCACAGAGTTCCAGGAATTCATTTACTGGTGATTCCGGTGATGCGCTTGAAAGGCTTGTCCTTGGAAGAGCTCCTATATCTTTTCCCCGAAATCGTAAAAAAAGAAAACGTAATCGTTCTACTTTTTTAAGACGTCGGGAACCTCTTCTTGTTGTGGATGACAAGTCCGGTATAATTGAGGCAAACCGTGTTTTTCTACATTTGGTTGGAGCGGATAGTTTGGGTCATCTTCAGTCGGAAACCAGTTTCTCTGTATTATTTTTCTATGATCATCAGGTTCTGGAAATATTTACATCCGGAGAAGCTATTGAAAATCGTGCAACATCAATGATGATACTTAATGGTGAGAGAGTTCCTGTTATTCTTCATGCCTATGTTTTAACGAATGACAGCAGCAGAACAAACTGCCCTTAAAGCACAGATAACGCCCCATTTCCTTTTTAATTCACTAAACAGCGTGGTTCAGATGATAGAAACGGAACCTGATGAAGCTAAAAATGTAGTGCAAAATCTTGCAGATCTTTACAGGTATATACTTTCATCTACAAAGAAAAATTTTGTTACTGTTACAGAAGAAATTGAATCTATAAGAAATTATCTATCTGTTGAAAAAGCACGTTTTGGTGACCGCTTGCAGTATAATATTGATATAAATCCTATTACCCGAAATGTATGGATACCTCCAATGATTCTTCAGCCTCTTGTTGAAAATGCCGTGAATCATGGAGTACGGGATACAGGTGATATTAGCATCAGCATCAGAGTTACCCAGGAAGGGGATGAAACAATATTAAGAGTTGCAGATCATGGATCAAATCTGTTTAATCCATCAATTGTATCTACTTCCACCGGAACAGGATTAAAAAATGTTGAAGGGCGTCTTTTTGCCCTGTATCATCGTAAAATTTCATATGAATCACGTAAAGATGGTGGACTCATTGTAACTATTGCAATTCCAGAGGATAAAAAATGAAAAAAACAGTATGTATAATTGATGATGAGTTTCGTGCAAGGGAACGGGTACGTAATCTATTAAAGAATGAAGCCGGGTTTTCCATTATTGGAGAGGCAGATAATGGCAGTGACGCGGTAGAATTGATAGATAGAGTAGAACCGGATCTGGTAATTTTGGATATAAAAATGCCGGGACTATCAGGATTCCAAATTCTTCAGAAGACAATACATAAACCTGCAGTTATTTTCGTAACTGCCTTTAATCAACATGCTGTTCAGGCCTTTGAAGTTCATGCAATTGATTATCTTCTGAAACCATTTCAGGATGAACGTTTCAGGGAAGCCCTTTCTCAAATACATATTAGTGAAACTCCCAACACTGATACATTGATTGAGCTCAGAGAGCTGATTGAAGGGTCTATAACCAGAAAAACTTACTTTGACCGAATTACTGTTAAAGACCGATTTGAATTCCTGGTTATACCTGTTATTGATATCGATTTCTTTTCGACAGAAGATGGTCTTGTTTTTCTGCATACTAAAGGAATTAGATATGTTATTGATCAGACATTAATGCAACTGGAGGAGAATCTTGATCCTGACTTATTTTATCGCGCTCATAGAAAATCTCTGGTAAACATTAAAAAAGTTGAAAGAATGATCCCATGGGGGAGGGGGCGTTATGTCCTTAGGTTCTCAGGTGATGATACGGTTCATCTTAGCAAGGAAAAAACCAGGAAGTTTAAGAGTTTGATAGGACTGAACTGATCTCTTGCTATATGATTATTGTAATTTGTCAAAAGAATTTACCCTATTTCGGCCCTGTTTTTTCGCCTCATATAATGCCAAATCTGCATTTTTAATTAGTTCTTTAGAAGATTTTAATGAATTATTTCCATCTGCAGCAGCAACACCCATGCTTATAGTAACAACTCCGGAAGGCATTGATTTAATATGCTCGATTTTCATCTCTTCAATGATTTTTCTTATCTTTACAGCTATAATAACCGCTCCACTTGTTGATGTTTCCGGTAAAATAATAATGAATTCTTCTCCTCCATATCGTGCACAATAATCACCTGGTCGATTGAGATTAGATTCTATTTTTTGTGCAACTTTTTGAAGGCAAAGATCACCAGCCACATGTCCATAACTATCATTGTATTGCTTGAAATTATCCAGATCGCACATAATTGCTGCCAGAGGTTTTTTACTCCTTAGACTTCGATTATATTCCTGTACTATTTTTTCTGATAAACTTCTGCGATTAGGAATGCCAGTCAATGAGTCTATGGAAGCCTGTTTTTGTATTATTTTATATGAATTATTTAATTTTTTCCCAAATATAAAAATTGTGATCAATCCGATAATACCGAGTACTCCATGGGTTACAACAAGAGGAATAAAAGGTATTTCCATAACAAAGGGTAACGTTATGCTGATTCCTCCCCTGATATTACCTTCTTTGTACCCTTGTACTGCATGACACTGCAAGCATGATTTTTCGGTATTTAGTGGAGCCATATAGAAAAAAGAAGTACCAGAGTCCTCTTCTTTTAACAAACCAATTTCATTTTTTCCTTTTTCAAATTCATAAAGAGCTCTTTCTTCCATAGGTGTTGGTTTATTTTGAGGACGAATGGGGTTTAGACTTGTCAGATGAATCTGTACATCCCCATTCTCCATTGTTAATTCAGCTAACTGCCTTGTCATATACGAAGGATTCAGTAGTGTTAATTTCAGACCATCTACTTCAATATCCCTCATGGGGACATTAAGATAAGGATTTGGCGGTGTCTCATCTGAAACAGGAACATAGACACCACCATGAAGAGCATTCCATTTTCGTGTTAATACAACCTGATCAAAAAAACTTTTGGCTGATGCTAATGCAAGTCTTTGCTGCTCATTTATGGAATTTTGATAATTAAAAAATAGGGATAGTCCAACTATCAGTATCCATAATGCGGCAAGGGTAAACAAGTGCCTTCTTAGTTTTTCCATATACTTATATATTCCCATAAATAGATCGATATTATCAATAGCTTATCCTTAAATATCAGATACAAAATTCCAAGGTACTTCTGGTTCCCTTCTTGTTTTCAATAGTAAAATCGCCCTTTAATTGTTCGCACAGTATTTTAACAATCATCAGGCCAAAACCTTTTGCTTCAGATATATTGAATCCTTCAGGCAGGCCGACACCATTATCCTGAATAGTTAGGGTTATCTTTCCATTATTTTCTTTTACTATTACTTCTATATGACCGGAATCTCTTCCTGAAAATCCATACTTCATAGTATTTGTAAGAAGCTCATTTACAATAATTCCAACAGGAACCAGACGTTTAGGATCAAGTTGGAAATCATCAATCTGTTTTTCAACAGAGATATTGATACTTCCTGGGAATATGCTGACACCTCCACGTATCTCCCCCTCTGTATAACCCTGATGCCCATGACATTTAAGACAGCCTTCCTGTGTAATCAAAAGCTTCATCTTTATTTAAATGAGCACGTGCTTCTGTTACTGCCAGATTTTTAGTATTCTGTTTTAATGAAATAAGATCTACGGATAATAATATAACCACAATTAGAGTCCATAATAGAGTGATTAAAAAGATTAATCTTAGTGATCCCAAAGATTGTTTTTTGATCTCCATTTCATCTTTCAATGTCAAATTAATCATACTTATCTAATTCTCTTTCTGATATGGAATACCCAGTTTTGCAGGAACGTTAAAATTTTTCCTGAAAATTGTTAATACTATTGTTAGTATATAGGGTAATGCAATAAAAAGTTCATTAGGAAGGAATGTTCCTCCAGAGGACTGCATATATATTCTATTTATGATAAGTTTTTTTCCGTTTATCCCTGGATTTATCGGAACTGGATTTTCCTCCACGCCCAGAATTTGATCTCTTATTGTCAGAGCTGTATTTATCAGATCCGGATTTTTTTGTATCAGATCTGTACTTGTCAGTTCGTGCTTTTCTATTGCGTTTCTCATCAGAGTTTTCTCTTGAAAATCCTGATTTTTCAGTTATAGTTTTTTCTGATCTTGACTTGTCATATTTTGAGCTTTTCTTTTTACTCTCTTCCCTCATATGCTCCAGGTTTGTATTAACATCATGTTTTGGTTCAAAGCCGGGAACAGTTGAATGTGGAATAGATCCTTTTAATATCTTTTCAATTTTTTTAAGCTGATTCATTTCTGAATATGAAATAAGAGATATGGCAATTCCAGATTTTCCAGCTCTGCCTGTTCTTCCTATACGGTGAATGTAGTCTTCCGGTATTTGGGGTAATTCATAGTTAACAACATGGCTTAGACCCAGCAGATCTATTCCCCTGGCTGCAACATCTGTTGCTATTAAAGCCTGAAGATCCCCCTTCTTGAAGTTCTTCAGAGCTTTATTTCTTGCCCCCTGACTTTTATCTCCATGAATTGCAGCAGCTGGTATTCCAGATTTGCGTAAATCTGAAGCAAGACGGTCTGCAGAGTGCTTTGTTTTAACAAAAACCAGTACCTGATACCAATGACCCTCGTTTATTAGATGGGCCAATAGCTCAAATCGATTTTTTTTATCTACAAAGTGAATAATTTGTTCAACCTCTTCAGCTGCAGCATTTCTTTTAGTCACTTCAACAGATATGGGTTTTTTTAAAATATCCTTTGCAAGAGACTCTATATCATCACCATAAGTGGCAGAAAACAGGAGGTTTTGACTATTCCTTGGAATATTTTTAATGATTTCTTTAATATCAATTATGAAACCCATATCAAGCATACGGTCTGCTTCATCGAGTACAAGTATTTCAATTTCTGAAAGATTAATGCTTTTTTTCTCAAGGTGATCCATCAGCCTTCCGGGGGTAGCAATAACAATATCAGTGCCCTTTTTCAGCTTTGTAATTTGGGAGCTCATCTTCACCCCCCCATAGATTTTGGTAATTTTTAGATCCAGAAACTGTCCATAGTTAACAAAACTCTCACCTACCTGTTCAGCCAGTTCTCTTGTTGGTGTCAGAACAAGAGCTCTGGGTAGGCTAGATTTTGCCGCCCTTCTACTTAAAAGTTCAAGTATGGGAAGAGCAAATGCGGCGGTTTTCCCTGTTCCGGTTTGCGCTCCTCCAAGGATATCCTTCCCTTCTAGAATTGCTGGAATTGCCTGTGTTTGAATGGGGGTTGCCGTGTTGTAACCTTTTGCTTTAACCCCTTTTAGTAATTCCGGCTTTATTCCTAATTGTTCAAATTTCATATACTTCTCCTAAACCATCCTGCTGTGTTGCGTAGTTTGTCCGGTCCAGGTGTCATTATTTTTTTGATAAATTATTGGGTGGTTAAATGCCGGTTATTTCAAATAGTAATTCGTAAAATATCATTAGATACAATAAATGTACAGTTGTAGAATTGAAATAATGTCTGAACCCAAAGGTTATCGTGGGATTGAGGTCCTTGCAGATGAGGGTGAATATATGCCTGGTGGAGAAGGTTCCGCACCTACACCTTTAACATATTTTGTTTCTGGAGTTGCACTTTGTTTACTATCGCATCTCACAGAACTCGCTGCAAAGAAGAGGCTGCAAATAACCAATCCAAGGGTTAAGGTTCTTGCCCTCTTTCATGAACAGGGTTCTGCACTAAAGGGAAATAAAGAGGGTAGTTGTGATGGCTTTGATGTGTCTATTCAGATTGATTCTGATGAATCCAGGGAGAAGATATTGGACTTAATGAAAATGTCACAAAAGGCATGCTTTGCTATAGATGCTTTAACCCGGAGTAATCCTCCTGTGTTTCAAAATACCCTTAATGGTGAGGCTGTATAAGACCAGGCCAGGAAAGAATCCTTTCACAGGCATACCATGTTACTAATGTCTGTGCAGTATGAAAATTTTTTTCTAATAACTCTAACTAAATAATAAATTCCAGTGTGCTTATTGTGCCATCATTGTTTTTGATAGTAAAATTTCCTTGTAACTGTTGACTGAGCATCTTAACAAGCGTAAGACCAAATCCAGTTGATTTAGAAATGTCAAACCCTTCAGGAAGCCCAATACCATTATCTTGAATAAATAGAATTACATTTCCCTGATCCTCTTTGAGAGTAATCTCAATAATACCGGAATCTCTATCTGTAAATGCATATTTCATAATATTTGTTAGAAGTTCATTTACAATAAGTCCAAGAGGAAAAAGTTTTTTAGGAGTAAGCTGGAAGTCCTCAATTTGTTTTTCAACAGCTATTTCTCTTTCCCCGGAGGATAGTTTTATAATTTCATCGATTAAATTTGTAAGATAATTTTTGACAGTTGTAGTCATGTACTCATCTTCTAGAAGCAGCTTTTCATAAAGTATAGACATACTGTTAACACGGCTTATAGCATCCTGTAGTATGAAATTTGCATCTGGATTCTCAATTGAATTAGCCTGAAGAGATAAGAGGTTTCCAATGGTCGTAAAATTATTTTTTATTCTATGATGAACTTCTTTAAGAATTATCTCTTTTTCTGATAATTGCTGTTCAATCGCTTGCTCAGCCTGCTTTCGGACCGATACTTCCTTTTTCAAGGCTTTTGTTCTCCGTTTAACTTCGAATCGTAAAACCAAAATTGCAATTAAAGATATAAGGATAAGGATGGTTGGAATTACATATATTAATACTTTTAGTAATTCCTTGAATGTAATTGGAGCCTGTTTTTCTATTGGTACGAGCCATTTTTTATGAATTTCATCGTATCTGCCGTTTGCTATTACAATTGCCAGGCCTTCATTTAATTTGGCTAGAAGATTAGTATTTCCATTATGGACTGCAAAACTGAAATCCTGGGAAAAACCGGGAAGATCTAATTCTAGCGGAATTATATTATCAATTCCCAATATATTTAATAAATGCAGTCCCATTAACTCCTGGGCAATGACAGTATCGTATCCACCTGATTCCAGCAGTCTGAATGCTGTTTCATAATTATCAGTGCTTATTACATTGGATGAAATATTCTCTCTTAAAACATATTCCTCAGCATTATCCCCCTTCATTACAAGAATGTCTTTGACTTTCAAGTCTTCCAGAGTATTTATTTCACTTGTTCCTTTTCTAACAAAAACAGCGCCATGTAAAACGTAATATGGAAAGGTAAAATCATAGATCTCCTCTCTTTCCCTGGATCTCCCTACCATAGGGAGAGCATCAATCCCGCCATTAGCCAGCTCTTCTTTAATAATATTCCAGGTATCTACCTTGAATATTACCTTCAAACCCATAACTGCCGCAGTCTCTTTAAATAAATCTACCGAGAAACCGTCAGCTTCACCGTTTTCGTTTACAATACAGAAGGGTGGATAATTGGGTTCTGATGCAACATAGATTGTATCCTGGGCATATAAAAGACCACTTGCAAAAAGAAATAGTAGGATCCTGATCAAATTCATTTAAATATTTTTTTCCTTTTGCTATGTTTTATTTGTAAAGTTTAGATGATTCTGCTTAAATAAGCAAATTAAAATGAGCAAGAAAGTCATATTTATTAGAAGTTCTTTTACTGAGGCTATCTATCATTCTGTCAGAAGATTTGGATAGTGCTCCGGCTAAAGATAACAGTTACGACTATTACAATTTATACATGTAACACTTTATAAAAAATGCTATACTAAAAATATGAATAATAATTGCTATGATATAATCGTAATAGGGGCGGGATTTGCTGGTCTTTCATGCGCTATTGAAGCTAAAAAGAGCGGCGCTTCTGTTGTGGTCCTTGAAAAAATGAAAGCTGCTGGTGGTAATTCCATTATCAGTGACGGCGGTATGGCCATTGCAGGGAGCCCCTTGCAGTTAAAGCATAATATAGAGGATTCACCCGAGCAGTTTTATCAGGATATGATAAAAGCGGGACTAGGGCTGAACCACCCCGAACTTGTTCGGACACTTACAGATAAAGCCGTAGAAGCATACCTGTGGCTTACAGAAGAACTCGGCGTTAAGTTTATGGACAGAGTAGATCTTTTCGGTGGGCACTCTGTAGCACGCAGTCATGGGGCAGTTAATGTAAGTGGCGCATCTATAATAAATCCGATGCTGAATAAACTTAAAGATCTCAATATACCGATTAAATACGGTCATGTATTGAGTGAGCTTATTATTGAGAACGGTCAAGTACAGGGTGTTCTCATCTCATCCGGGTACAATTACAAAACAAATACCGGAACCCAGACATTCAAAATGATAGCCAGGAAGGGCGTCGTTCTTGCTGGTGGCGGTTTTGGTTCTGATGTATCTTTCAGGAAGGTTCAGGATCCGCGGCTGGACGAGCAAATAGAGACAACAAACAAACCTTTTGCTACAGCCCAATTATTGATAGAAGCCTTGAATAAAGGGGCGGCTCCTGTTCAATTATCTCATATACAGCTTGGTCCCTGGGCTTCTCCGGATGAAAGAGGTATCGGCGATGGTCCTCTTTTTGCAGATTATACAGGTTTTATATACGGCATGATTGTAAATCCCGCTACGGGTAAGCGTTTTATTAATGAGCAGGCAGACCGGAAAAGGCTCTCCGATGCCATTCTTGCAGTGGGAAAGCCCTGTCTCTGTATCAGTGATGATGCTGCAGTAAAACATACTGGCTGGGACATTGGCAAAGCATTGAATAAAGGAGTTGTGAAGACATTCAGCAGTCTTGATTCTCTGGCTGAATACTATTCAATCCCTTTGGAAAGCCTATCTGAAACTGTCATTGATTTTAATAATAATATGAATACGGAGGGAGACGACAGATTCGGGAGACAAATGCCGAAGGATGCCAAACACCTTCGTTATCCGCCCTTCTATGCTATGAAGGTCTGGCCTAAGGTTCACTATACAATGGGAGGATTACAAATCGATACATCTGCCCGTGTAATTGATCTCCACCACAAACCTATACCAGGACTTTATGCTGCCGGAGAAATTACCGGGGGCATTCATGGAGCCAGCCGCCTCGGTAGCTGTGCCATTACCAGTTGTGTTGTATTTGGTAGAATAGCGGGCCAGCAGTCTTCAATATAATTTAACCTACGGGGGTATAGCATCCGTGGATACCAACTGGAATCCATGTTTTCAAACAGCAATCGATATTAATTTTTACTTTCCAGGCAATAATAGTGTAATATTTATCAAATTCAATACCATAATTTTCAAAACTAATTGCTTCTCCTGTTTTTTCAACACCAGCAAAGGCCGTAAACCAACTATCTTCAATCTTAGAAATAATAGATGTAGCTCTCTTGTTAATTAACTCGTCTCTGGTTTTTCCAAGAAATGATGCAAATGAAGGATTAATTTGTCGTATATACCAATCAACAGGCAGACCATCTTTATCATAAATAAGTTCTATAATTTCAATCATTTCCGCTGCAGAATCAAAGAGTTTGGTTTATTGAAGTGAAGTTTTAATAACTTCTTCTTCTGCCTGCTTGCGTTCTGTCACATCTACAAAGGTAATTACTGCACCCTCGATTACATTATCAATTGTACGATAGGGTTGAATACACATCATGTCCCATATATTTTTTACAGTCTGCACCTCGATTTCTTTATGAATTAAGGTGTCCAGTACTGTCTGGATATCAGACATCATGCTTTCATACCCAATCAGGTTATTGACGAAATGGTCTATCGGTCGGCCTACATCGCTTTTAACCAGGTTGATAATTATGTTGGCCCTGGGAGTGAAGCGTAATATGCACATCTGATGGTCAACGAAAACTGTGGCGATGCCTGTACCTGCCAACAGGTTGTTCATGTCATTATTGAGCGTTGACAGATCGCCTACCTTGGTCTGCAGTTCGGAGTTGACCGTTGCCAGTTCCTCGTTCTGCATCTTGAGTTCAATCTGATGAGTCTTGAGGTTTTGTTCTTTTTCTATTGTTCTCATCTTTGATTCAAAAAGCTTGAAGGCAATTTTTATTGAAGCATCAAGAACGGTGATACTGGAACTTTTTACAACATAACCATAGAAGTAATTTTTTCAGTTTTTTCTACATTTTGGGGTTCCGTGTGACTTGATACAAATATTACCGGAATGTCATGATCTTTCAAAATCATTTCAGCAGCCTGTGTTCCATCGATTCCTTTTCCCAGATCTATATCCATGAGAATAAGATCAATTCCCGGAGTTGATTTAACAGCCTCAATAGCCTTGTTGCCGGTAATGATTGTGATGACTGAATATCCGTATTTTTCGAGAGACATTTTTGCTGACATGGCCAGGATGACCTCATCTTCCACAAGAAGGATTTTTTATTTATTTATACCTTTCATTATTTACGCCTTATTTAATTAACAAGTTTTATTCCAAAATAGTTTATTTCTCTAATGTCATTATATTAAATATGTAATAGTTGTCAATTATAATTCACAGTGATAAACCAGGAGCCCGGGGACAGGTTAAAAACCTATCCCCTATGTTTTCCTATCAAAACCTATCAAAATCCTCATCATCTAAAGCAATCACAGATGCAGGATCTGCTTGTATTATGTCTTTTGAACCTGCAGTTTCACTGTTTTGTCCTTTAGCCGGGAGTGCTTTTCGAGGAGCCTGGTACTCAAGCTGCCCTGGTTGTCTAATGGGCGCATTCTGAGTACTTTTTAGTTTAAATGTAGCTACCATGTTCTTAAGTTGTATACTTTGAGAAGCCAGTTCTTCGGCAGCAGCTGCGCTCTCTTCGGCACTTGCAGTATTGGACTGGGTAACCTGATCTATCTGTTCCAGGCCTTGAGTTATCTGATCAATAGCTTCTGCCTGTTCCTTACTGGCAGTTGCTATCTCTTCAAGGAAGTCAGCAACCTTGGAAGATCCTCCCATAATTGCTTTAAGCTGTACAGCTGTTGCCTCAACACTCTTATTACCTTCAACAATATTTTTAATAGATTCTTCTACCATTACTGTTGTTTCTTTTACAGCCTCTGCGCTTCTTACAGCCAGGTTTCGTACCTCGTCTGCAACTACTGCAAAGCCCTTACCGTATTTCCCTGCTCTGGCTGCTTCTACATTTGCATTAAGTGCCAAAAGATTTGTCTGAAAAGCAATGTCATCAATTACCTTGACTATCTTTTTTATCTGATCACTGGAGGTATTAATCTTTTCCATGGCACCGGTAAGTGCAGCCATCTGGCTGTTTCCCTTCTCTGCATCCAGAGCCGCCTGTTTTGCGATACCGTTTGCCTCTGTAGCATTTTCTGCATTTTGTCTTGACTGGCTGTTTACCTGGGTGACAGATGCTGATACTTCTTCAAGGGAACTTGCCGATTCTGTTGCCCCCTGGGAGAGTGACTGGCTTGCCTGGGAAACCTGATCTGCTCCGATATTAACCTGATCCACGGACATGTTAATTTGTCCTAAAAGATTATTCAGGGAATCTGTCATCTGTATCAGCGATGTACCGAGTACATCCTTATCAGAAGCCAGTTTTACATCTATTGTTAAGTTCCCCTTTGCAACCTCTTCAACCATTTGACCCTTATACTTAAGACTTTCAATTACTCTGGAAAAGGATTTCGAGAGTACTCCTGTTTCATCTTTTTTTGCGGTAAGTTTATCTTCGATGCTAAAATTAAAATTACCATCAGCTATCATCCCTGCATATTTATTGAGGCTTGTTAATGGTGTTATCATCCTGTTTATTAAAACAATAATAATTACTGTCAATATAGCAATAACTACCAGGAATGCAATCCCTGTAACGCTTGTAACGGTATTACTTAGTTTTTTGATTGTAAGTATATTATCTGCAAAATCTGCAAGCTGTGAAGTAATGTTCATGGATTGAAACATTACCCCCACAACTTTACCTGAAAAATCAAAGATTGGGAAAGTGCTGACCATATAATTACCTTTTTCTTCAGAATATGGTTCTTTCCTGCCCTTGTTAAGGAGTTCCAGGTTGACCAGAGGCTCTGAGTTCTCCCTGTTAGTGGCATCAGTCAGTACATATGTATTATCTATTACAGGATACTTTTCAGGATCAGTCAGTGATTTTGCAACCGTAAGCTGGTCGGCATCCATGTATAGTGCATAATCAAGCTGACTGGATGTTTTTACAATTTCAAAGATTTCCATGAAATCAAACAACACTTCATTGGAGCCCAGATGTTTTCCATCAGTGGAGCTTATTGCTGCAATACCCCTGATTGCAAATCCTCCTCTTCCAATTTCAATTCCTTTAATCGGCTTATTTGACCCCTGGTTAATCTGTAGAAGAGTATTGCGGAATGAAGAGATGTCATCTGATATATCGACTTTAACTCCATTTCGTGTAGTCTGGTATCCGTCCCTCCATAATCTGACAAGGCTCCTTGAATTGGGTAGGTGAAAGTGGAGTTTTAATAAACTTCTGCCGGTTTGTTCCTTGTATCCGTCGATGAAAGGTTTTAACTCTTTTCTGAGCATTTCACGAGCTTCCTGCCCTTCAGGGGAGTTTTCGTCTTCAATATCTCCGGAGAGTGCTATTTCATAGGCTTTTTGCACAGAATCTAACTTTGTAAAAAGGGCTGCTTCCTGGAGTGCCCTGTCAGCGATAGTATTTATACTTGAATATACAAGGTTTATGTTCTCACTGACTCTTTCATTCATGGTCTTGTTGAAAACGTCTGAATTCGCCAGCTGTACAACTGTTCTTGTGTAATTGAATGCCATTGAAATTCCTATGTAAGAGGCTACTCCAAGTACAGCTAGAATTATAATAACTGGTATAAGAATTTTGCCTTTTATACTACGGAAAAATGTTAATTTTTTTGCTCCCATATCTATCTCCTTCTCTAATTATTTTTCAATTCTGTGAGTTTTGAATTATCTTCAATACTTATTATCTTATTAACATCGAGGATAATCTTTACCTCGTCACCTCTTTTTGCAAGGCCTGCAATATACTGTTCTTTTCCTGTCTGATTTTTAAAGGAGGGTGGTGGGCCAATATCATCCTTTGCTATTTCATGCACCTCCGAGACATTATCAACAATAAATCCAACAGTACTCTCACCCAGGCTGACAATGATGATGCAGGTTCTATCATCATATTCCCTCTCTTCCATCCCAAAGCGCAGGCGCAGGTCAACTGCTGGTATAACCATGCCCCGGAGATTAATTACGCCTTTTACGAAATTGGGCATATCGGGAATGGAAGTTATTTTGGGAAGTTCTTCAATTGCAGTAATACGCGCTATGTCAATGCAGTATTCTTCGGTTCCAAGTTCAAAGAGCAAATACTTATCATCCTGTTCATCCAGTTCATCATCTTCAACCATTAAATCAATATCAGCCATATCTCTTCTCCATGTTTATTTAAGTCTCGTAGATAGTTTTACAAAAAGCAAATTAATATGATAACAAAAAATAATTTTATTTATTTAGTAATGTATACTGGTAAAAAAATCTTATTGTTCCAAGGTAAATTTGGGGTAAATATTATTCCATTGATTCTAATACAGAAATTATTTTTAATACAAATTTAACCCTGTTGTTTTTTAAGACTAGAATACTAATCTATTATTGTAGTATATTCAGTTGCTATTTGTGAATATAGGGGAGTTTTTATTTATGAAAAGTGAGAATAGAAAAACATTACTACTTGTTGAAGATGAAGTACTCATTGCAATGGCAAAACAGCAGGAACTTGAAAAATATGGTTACAATGTAATTCATGTAAACACAGGTGAAAAAGCTGTGTCTATGACCAGCGAGAATCATAATATTGATTTGATTTTAATGGACATAGATTTGGGCAAAGGAATTGACGGTCCAGAGGCTGCTGAGACTATTCTAAGAGATCACGATATACCAATCCTGTTTGTCTCCTCTCATGCCGAACCCGAGGTTGTAGAAAAGACAGAGAAAATTACTTCCTATGGCTATGTAGTAAAAAGTTCATCTATTACAGTACTCGATGCTTCAATTAAAATGGCTTTCAAACTGTTTAATGCTAATATGAAAATTGAAGAGAGTGATAAAAGACAGAAGACCATGTTATCCAATATCTCAGATGTCATCAGTATTATTGGTGTTGATGGTATAATGAAGTACAAGAGCCCTAATATTGAAAAATGGTTCGGATGGCAACCGGAAGACCTGGTTGGCACCAGCGGCTGGCATAATGTTCATCCTGACGATCTCGAAGTGATTCAAAAGGCTTTCGCTACCCTCCTTGAAAGTGATGATTCAACAATAACGATGGAGTACCGGTACAAATGCAAAAATGGAACTTTTATACCCATAGAACTTACTGCAACCAATCTTACGAAAGATCCCTTAATAAACGGAGTATTGCTGAATTATCGGGATATATCCGAACGCTTGATGGCTGAAAATAAAATTCGGGAAAAGGATATTCAGTTTAGAAAACTTTCTGCCAATATGCCGGATCTAATTTATCAATTTACCAGAAGGGTTGATGGAAGTTATTATGTCCCGATTGCTTCAGAAGGGATAAAAAATATTTTTGGATGTTCTCCGGAGGATGTAATTGATAACTTCGAACCAATTAGCAGAGTACTTTACCCTGAGGATTCAGAGAGAGTAATTCGTGACATTGAATATTCTGCGAATAATCTGTCTTGCTTTACCTGTGAGTTCAGGGTGCAAATACCGGGAAAGCCAATTCAATGGATTTATTCCAGATCAGCTCCGGAGCAATTGCCTGACGGCAGTATAACCTGGTATGGCTTTAATTCAGATATTACCGAGCGTAAACAAGTAGAAGAATTGCTTGAAGCAAGTGAGGAGAGGTACAGGGGGCTATATGAGAACTCTCCACTCGGGTACCAGTCCTTAGATAAAGAAGGTTGTTTTGTTGAAGCTAATCTAACATTGTGCAATTCACTGGGTTATGCTCATGATGAGATGATAGGCAAGTGGTTTGGTGATTTTCTTGCTCCGGAATCAGTTGAGGTATTTAAGATCAACTTTCCTAAATTTAAGGAGAAAGGCAAAATTCATGCAGTCCCATTTGACATGATCGCTAAGGATGGTCATGCCTTTTCAGTAGAAATTGAAGGTGAGATTGGCCATGACAGGTTTGGACATTTCAAACAAACTCATTGTGTGATTCAGGATGTTACTGAGCGCAAGCAAAAAGATAAAGCACTCAAGCTCTCCATGTTTTCTGTAAATAATTCCCGGGATGCCATGTATTTTTAATGATTTTTTTCAGGAAACATTTTATGCAACAAACAATGTCGAGCTAAAGAACGGAATGAATGCTCTGAACGATTTGCCACCTGAAGAGGTAGAATTATGGAAATCCAAATATGACAGTGCATTATCAGGGGAGGCAATTGTTTTTGAGTTTATCAACGCAATTGATAAACTCTATGAAATCTCTCTTAATCCGGTTTTTAAAAATAAAAAAGTTACAGGAGTAACGGCATTAAGTGTTGATATTACCGAGCAAGTTAAAAAACAATCATTATTAGAGGCTTTTACTAATGCATTACCAGACATCTCATTAATTTTTGATGAAGACGGAAAATATATTGAAGTAATATCTGCAATAGATTCATTACTAATAGTCAAAAAGGAAGAATTAATTGGAAGTTACATAGATGATGTCTTGCCAAAGGATATTGCAACTGAAATTCATAAAGCTTTTCGGGAAACAATTGAAACTGGCAAACCACAAAAACTTGAATATTCTATTTTTCTTCAATCAGAAGAAACATGGTTTCAGGTAAGAACTTCTTTGATGAAAAAAAAGATTAATGGAAAGAATACTATTGCATGGATTTCTCGTGATATTACTAAACGTAAACAGGCGGAACAGGCGATAAAGCAGCAATTATTGGAAAAAGAAATCATTCTTAAAGAGAGTCATCATCGTATAAAAAATAATTTCACCTCAATTGGAAGTCTTCTATCTTTACAAGCTAATTCCAGTGATAATCCTGAAGTAAAATCAGCTCTTAATATTGCAATTGGACGTGTTAAAGGGATGACTGCACTTTATGAAAATTTGTTACTCAACGATAACTACCAGACTACTTCAGTTAAAGAATATCTTAATAATCTGATTGATGATATTATCAACTTATTATCTAATATGCAAAACTTGACAGTCGAAAAACAAGTTGATGACATCCAATTGGACTCAAAAAAATTATTTGCAACCGGACTCATTGTTAATGAACTTCTGACTAATGTAATGAAATATGCTTTTAAAGGCAGAGATTCCGGTTTAATAAAGAGTACACTTACAGAGGATGCAGGTGAGATTACTCTAACAATACAGGATAATGGTAATGGCCTTCCCGAAGGATTTGATATTGATAAACAGAAGGGCTTTGGTCTAATGCTTATAAGGATGTTAAGCGAAC